>NZ_JACVZN010000034.1:0-30612 GCF_017151895.1 Staphylococcus sp. EG-SA-15
GCGTTCTAAGGGCGTTGAAGCATGATCGTAAGGACATGTGGAGCGCTTAGAAGTGAGAATGCCGGTGTGAGTAGCGAAAGACGGGTGAGAATCCCGTCCACCGATTGACTAAGGTTTCCAGAGGAAGGCTCGTCCGCTCTGGGTTAGTCGGGTCCTAAGCTGAGGCCGACAGGCGTAGGCGATGGATAACAGGTTGATATTCCTGTACCACCTATAATCGTTTTAATCGATGGGGGGACGCAGTAGGATAGGCGAAGCGTGCGATTGGATTGCACGTCTAAGCAGTAAGGCTGAGTATTAGGCAAATCCGGTACTCGTTAAGGCTGAGCTGTGATGGGGAGAAGACATTGTGTCTTCGAGTCGTTGATTTCACACTGCCGAGAAAAGCCTCTAGATAGAAAATAGGTGCCCGTACCGCAAACCGACACAGGTAGTCAAGATGAGAATTCTAAGGTGAGCGAGCGAACTCTCGTTAAGGAACTCGGCAAAATGACCCCGTAACTTCGGGAGAAGGGGTGCTCTTTAGGGTTAACGCCCAGAAGAGCCGCAGTGAATAGGCCCAAGCGACTGTTTATCAAAAACACAGGTCTCTGCTAAACCGTAAGGTGATGTATAGGGGCTGACGCCTGCCCGGTGCTGGAAGGTTAAGAGGAGTGGTTAGCTTCTGCGAAGCTACGAATCGAAGCCCCAGTAAACGGCGGCCGTAACTATAACGGTCCTAAGGTAGCGAAATTCCTTGTCGGGTAAGTTCCGACCCGCACGAAAGGCGTAACGATTTGGGCACTGTCTCAACGAGAGACTCGGTGAAATCATAGTACCTGTGAAGATGCAGGTTACCCGCGACAGGACGGAAAGACCCCGTGGAGCTTTACTGTAGCCTGATATTGAAATTCGGCACAGCTTGTACAGGATAGGTAGGAGCCTTTGAAACGTGAGCGCTAGCTTACGTGGAGGCGCTGGTGGGATACTACCCTAGCTGTGTTGGCTTTCTAACCCGCACCACTTATCGTGGTGGGAGACAGTGTCAGGCGGGCAGTTTGACTGGGGCGGTCGCCTCCTAAAAGGTAACGGAGGCGCTCAAAGGTTCCCTCAGAATGGTTGGAAATCATTCATAGAGTGTAAAGGCATAAGGGAGCTTGACTGCGAGACCTACAAGTCGAGCAGGGTCGAAAGACGGACTTAGTGATCCGGTGGTTCCGCATGGAAGGGCCATCGCTCAACGGATAAAAGCTACCCCGGGGATAACAGGCTTATCTCCCCCAAGAGTTCACATCGACGGGGAGGTTTGGCACCTCGATGTCGGCTCATCGCATCCTGGGGCTGTAGTCGGTCCCAAGGGTTGGGCTGTTCGCCCATTAAAGCGGTACGCGAGCTGGGTTCAGAACGTCGTGAGACAGTTCGGTCCCTATCCGTCGTGGGCGTAGGAAATTTGAGAGGAGCTGTCCTTAGTACGAGAGGACCGGGATGGACATACCTCTGGTGTACCAGTTGTCGTGCCAACGGCATAGCTGGGTAGCTATGTGTGGACGGGATAAGTGCTGAAAGCATCTAAGCATGAAGCCCCCCTCAAGATGAGATTTCCCAACTTCGGTTATAAGATCCCTCAAAGATGATGAGGTTAATAGGTTCGAGGTGGAAGCATGGTGACATGTGGAGCTGACGAATACTAATCGATCGAAGACTTAATCAAAATAAATGTTTTGCGAAGCAAAATCACTTTTACTTACTATCTAGTTTTGAATGTATAAATTACATTCATATGTCTGGTGACTATAGCAAGGAGGTCACACCTGTTCCCATGCCGAACACAGAAGTTAAGCTCCTTAGCGTCGATGGTAGTCGAACTTACGTTCCGCTAGAGTAGAACGTTGCCAGGCAGTTTTAAATCGGAGAATTAGCTCAGCTGGGAGAGCATCTGCCTTACAAGCAGAGGGTCGGCGGTTCGAACCCGTCATTCTCCACCATTTATTCTTACATATTGCCGGCCTAGCTCAATTGGTAGAGCAACTGACTTGTAATCAGTAGGTTGGGGGTTCAAGTCCTCTGGCCGGCACCATGGAAGAGCCATTAGCTCAGTTGGTAGAGCATCTGACTTTTAATCAGAGGGTCAGAGGTTCGAATCCTCTATGGCTCACCATTTGCGGGTGTGGCGGAATTGGCAGACGCACTAGACTTAGGATCTAGCGCCTTACGGCGTGGGGGTTCGACTCCCTTCACCCGCATATGCAGAAGTAGTTCAGCGGTAGAATACAACCTTGCCAAGGTTGGGGTCGCGGGTTCGAATCCCGTCTTCTGCTCCATTTTTATAGTGCCGGGGTGGCGGAACTGGCAGACGCACAGGACTTAAAATCCTGCGGTGAGTGATCACCGTACCGGTTCGATTCCGGTCCTCGGCACCATTTTCAATAAAAACATATGCGCCCGTAGCTCAATTGGATAGAGCGTTTGACTACGGATCAAGAGGTTATGGGTTCGACTCCTATCGGGCGCGTTAATTATACGGGAAGTAGCTCAGCTTGGTAGAGCACTTGGTTTGGGACCAAGGGGTCGCAGGTTCGAATCCTGTCTTCCCGATATACTGTAATTATTATGGGGGCTTAGCTCAGCTGGGAGAGCGCCTGCTTTGCACGCAGGAGGTCAGCGGTTCGATCCCGCTAGTCTCCACCATATTATTTACAAACTATATAAGGCGGTGTAGCTCAGCTGGCTAGAGCGTACGGTTCATACCCGTGAGGTCGGGGGTTCGATCCCCTCCACCGCCACTATTTATTAGTTGTAAAATTATATTTAGGACCTTTAGCTCAGTTGGTTAGAGCTAACGGCTCATAACCGTTCGGTCGCAGGTTCGAGTCCTGCAAGGTCCATATAATTTTGGAGGAATACCCAAGTCCGGCTGAAGGGATCGGTCTTGAAAACCGACAGGGGCTTAACGGCTCGCGGGGGTTCGAATCCCTCTTCCTCCGTTTTACTAATGGTCTCGTAGTGTAGCGGTTAACACGCCTGCCTGTCACGCAGGAGATCGCGGGTTCGATTCCCGTCGAGACCGCCATTTAATTTTATAATTAATAGCGATTTACCTATAATAATGGAGGAATACCCAAGTCCGGCTGAAGGGATCGGTCTTGAAAACCGACAGGGCCTTAACGGGCCGCGGGGGTTCGAATCCCTCTTCCTCCGCCATTATTTTTTATTATCGCGGGATGGAGCAGTTCGGTAGCTCGTCGGGCTCATAACCCGAAGGTCGGTGGTTCAAATCCGCCTCCCGCAATATTTTATAGGTCTCGTAGTGTAGCGGTTAACACGCCTGCCTGTCACGCAGGAGATCGCGGGTTCGATTCCCGTCGAGACCGCCATCATTACATTTTTATTATGGTTCAGTAGCTCAGTTGGTAGAGCAATGGATTGAAGCTCCATGTGTCGGCAGTTCGACTCTGTCCTGAACCATTTCTTAGCCGGCCTAGCTCAATTGGTAGAGCAACTGACTTGTAATCAGTAGGTTGGGGGTTCAAGTCCTCTGGCCGGCACCATTTATGGAGGGGTAGCGAAGTGGCTAAACGCGGCGGACTGTAAATCCGCTCCTTCGGGTTCGGCAGTTCGAATCTGCCCTCCTCCATTTATTATTTTTAATAGGGGCATAGTTCAACGGTAGAATAGAGGTCTCCAAAACCTTTGGTGTGGGTTCGATTCCTACTGCCCCTGCCATGGCGGCTGTGGTGAAGTGGTTAACACATCGGATTGTGGTTCCGACATTCGAGGGTTCGATCCCCTTCAGCCGCCCTTATTATTAATGGGCTATAGCCAAGCGGTAAGGCAACGGACTTTGACTCCGTCACTCGTTGGTTCGAATCCAGCTAGCCCAGTTATTGGCGGCATAGCCAAGTGGTAAGGCAGAGGTCTGCAAAACCTTTATCACCGGTTCAAATCCGGTTGCCGCCTCCAGGTTTATGCGGGAGTAGTTCAACTTTTAGAACACGTTCCTTCCCGGAACGAGGTATAGGTGCAAATCCTATCTTCCGCTCCATAATTTAATAATAATGCGGGAGTATTTCAACTCTTAGAATACATTCCTTCCTGGAATGAGGTATAGGTGTAAATCCTATCTTCCGCTCCATAATTTAATATTTGCGGGAGTAGTTCAACTTTTAGAACACGTTCCTTCCCGGAACGAGGTATAGGTGTAAATCCTATCTTCCGCTCCATAATTGCTTCCAAAGGGAAGTTTTTTGTTTACCATTAAGCCGGTGTGGCGGAATTGGCAGACGCGCGGGACTCAAAATCCCGTTCCACTTGTGGAGTGTCGGTTCGACCCCGACCACCGGTATAATTAACTGTTATTTACATAACATAACGTATTAGAAACCTTGTAAAACAAGGTTTCTTTTTATTTCTCTCTATACAATACAAATAAAAGTGGACTCAAATGGCACACGCTTTAATAGACTCTATGTCAAATTGTAATGATGAGTTCAATATTGGAAGTTAAGCAACTATGCATTGTTTAACTTCTTTTTTTGGTATTACATTAATGATAATGATTATATTATCTGGGGTTATATATTTGTTTCAACTTTTCTAATAATATATTTGTAAAAGTGCTATTTTATTGTGCTTTATACCAAGTCGATTCAATTTATCTATCTTAATAGTAATATGGCTATTTTAATATTTACAATTTATTACATTATTAGTCACAGGATGTAATTAGTAGTATTTTAAGATTAGCATGACATTGATTAGTGAGTAGATTGTTTAAATTTACTTTATTCATTTTGTGGATTGTTATATTTAGATTAAATTAGCCAACTAATCATTGTTAAAGTTAATTTTCTATAATATGATGAGTTTAATGTTCAAATTGGAGGTCGTTTATGAGTAACGCAAATAATGCTGATAATAAACAGTTTTTCAGTAAGATTTTAAATTCTATTGGTGCTGGTGTTGTTATTGCACTTGTTCCGAATGCTCTATTAGGTGAAGTATTAAAAATATTTAAAAGTGGTAATGAAATTTTAGAATTAACGTATCAGTTAGTGATACTAATTCAATCATTTATGGCATTTATTATTGGGGTTTTAGCTGCTCATCAATTTAAATTTAATGGCGCAGGTGCTGCTATAGTAGGTACATCAGCTATGATTGGTTCAGGTGCTGTTGTATATAGTAATAATAGTTTTATGTTAAAAGGTATAGGTGACATTATAAATACGAGTTTGGTTGTTATTATTGCATGTCTTATATATATGGTATTACAAAACAAACTTGGATCTTTTGAATTAATTATATTACCAGTTTTAGTACCTATCGTTAGTGGGGGTATCGGTCTAATCACATTACCTTACATTCGAAAAATTACTCAAGCAATTGGAAATGTAATTCATTCTTTTACAGACTTAAATCCGTTGTTAATGTCTATACTTATTAGTGTGGCATTTTCATTATTAATGGTAACACCAATATCGTTAGTAGCGATTGCAACTGCGATTAGTTTAAACGGACTAGGAAGTGGAGCAGCAAACCTAGGTATAGTGGCTGCCTGTGTTACTTTCTTATTTGGCTCATTGCGTGTCAATTCTATTGGTGTAAATGCAGTTTTACTCATAGGAGCTGCAAAAATGATGATCCCAGTTTACTTGAAAAATTTAATTATTTCGATACCATTGACTATAAATGGAATAATTACTGGAATCATTGCTTACGTTCTTCAGGTTAAAGGAACACCATTGTCTGCTGGATTTGGATATACAGGATTAGTTGGCCCAATAAATGCATTTAACCGAATGTCAGGTGATCCAACAATGAATATTATTTTATTAGCACTTGGTTATTTTGTCATACCATTTGTATCGGCATTTATTGTTCATGAATTGTGTAAAAAATTCATTCCTATATATTCTAATGATATTTATAAATTTGAAGTTCCAAAACAATAATTTATAGCTTGATGACAAGAATAAGTTTTAATATATGATAAATATAGGCGTTACTGTCAATAAGATATTGATAGTAGCGCTTTTTTGATTGATTTTAAAATGTGAGATTTGTTCACGTATAATAGCGGATTTTTTATGTACAGTCTTTTAAAAAGAAGCTTTTCTTTATATTAATAAAAATACATTTATAAAACACTATTGCATCAAAATGTATTAATATGTATAATTATGAATATTGATTAGGGAGGGCTGTATAAATGAAGTGTTTAATTAGGTTTATATTAGTATTAGGGTTGTTAATTAGCAGTGCTATGGTGTATATCAATCCCACAGCACATGCTGAACAAGATCAAACATGGGAGAAGATTAAAGAACGCGGTGAACTTAGAGTGGGTCTTTCTGCAGATTATGCACCAATGGAATTTGAGCATACAGTTAATGGTAAGACTGAGTATGCAGGTGTAGATATTGATTTAGCTAAAAAAATTGCGAAAGATAATAATTTAAAATTAAAAATCGTCAATATGTCATTTGATAGTTTGTTAGGAGCTCTTAAAACTGGAAAAATTGATATTATTATTTCCGGAATGACTTCAACGCCTGAACGTAAGAAGCAAGTTGATTTTTCAGATTCATATATGATGACTAAAAATATCATGCTTGTAAAGAAAGATAAAGTTAATGAATATAAAGATATCAAAGACTTTAATAATAAAAAAGTAGGGGCACAAAAGGGAACTGAACAAGAAAAAATCGCTCAAACCGAAATTGAAAATGCATCTATTACTTCATTAAGCCGTTTACCAGACGTTATATTAGCACTTAAAAGTGGAAAGGTTGAAGGTGCTGTAGTTGAAAAACCTGTAGCAGAAGCATATTTAAAACAAAATCCTAAATTAGGAATTTCCAATGTGAAATTTAATGAAGAAGAAAAAGATACAGTGATAGCAGTGCCAAAAGATTCACCAAAATTATTGTCACAAATTAATAAAACGATTAAAGAGGTTAAAGATAAAGGATTAATCGATAAATATATGACTAATGCTGCAAATGCGATGAATGATGACAGTGGTTTTATTTCTAAGTATGGTAGTTTTTTCTTGAAAGGAATTAAGATTACAATATTAATTTCACTTATCGGTGTTGCATTAGGTTCTATTTTAGGTGCATTCGTTGCGTTAATGAAATTAAGTAAAATAAAAATTATTTCATGGATTGCTTCTATCTATATCGAAATATTAAGAGGAACACCAATGTTAGTTCAAGTATTTATCGTATTCTTTGGTATAACTGCTGCATTAGGACTAGACATTTCAGCTCTTGTTTGTGGAACAATTGCATTAGTTATTAATTCCTCAGCTTACATTGCTGAAATTATTCGTGCAGGTATAAATGCTGTTGATAAAGGCCAAATGGAAGCCGCACGTAGTCTAGGTTTGAATTATAGACAAACGATGAAAAGTGTAATTATGCCACAAGCAATTAAAAATATTTTACCAGCTTTAGGTAATGAATTTGTCACTTTAATTAAAGAATCATCTATTGTGTCAACAATTGGAGTTGGCGAAATTATGTTTAATGCACAAGTGGTTCAAGGTATTTCATTTGACCCATTCACACCATTAATAGTGGCAGCAGCATTATACTTTGTCTTAACATTTGTACTTACACGCATTATGAACATGATTGAAGGGAGATTGAATGCCAGTGATTAAAATAAACAATCTTAATAAAGTTTTTGGAGATAATGAAGTTTTAAAAGATATCAATCTTGAAATCAATCAAGGGGAAGTAGTAGCAATAATAGGTCCATCTGGTAGTGGTAAAAGTACATTGTTAAGATGTATGAATTTATTAGAAGTACCCACTAAAGGTCAAGTGATTTTTGAAGGCAATGACTTAACGGAAAAAGGGACACAAGTAGATAAACTACGTCAAAAAATGGGTATGGTATTTCAAAACTTCAACCTATTTCCACATAAAAAAGTTGTCGATAATATTATTTTAGCTCCTAAATTATTAAAGAAAGATAATAACGATGAATTACATAAGGAAGCATTGTCGTTATTAGATAAAGTGGGATTAAAAGAAAAAGCAGATGTATATCCGAATCAATTATCAGGTGGTCAAAAGCAAAGGGTAGCAATTGCAAGAGCTTTAGCAATGCATCCAGATGTTATTTTATTCGATGAACCAACTTCAGCATTAGATCCTGAGGTAGTTGGTGATGTATTAAAAGTAATGAAAGACCTAGCCAAAGAAGGTATGACCATGGTGGTTGTGACACATGAAATGGGATTTGCCAAAGATGTAAGTGACAAAGTCATATTTATGGCAGATGGCGTTGTCGTAGAGTCAGGCACACCAGTCGAAATATTTGAACAACCGCAACATGAAAGAACACAAAATTTCTTAGCAAGAGTATTATAACAACCTAACGAAGCTTGAATATATGATGCGCACCACAAAGTTATATCATGTATTCAAGCTTTTTATTATTAAAATTATGTGAAATGAAACGTCAATATGAATAATGGTTGTGTTAAAATAACATAGTATTATTTAATGGGGGGCATACGATTGGATACAAAGCAGTTAAAGCAAGATATCATTGACTATGCATATACAATTGGTATCGACAGTATTGGATTTACTACTGCCGATCCCTTTGATGAATTGAAGCAAAAGCTAGAAGCATATCATGCAAATGGTTATGCCTCAGGATTTGAAGAATCTGATATTGCTTTACGAACGGAGCCTAAATTATCCTTACCAACAGCAAGGTCAATCATAGCAATTGCAGTTGGTTATCCTAACAAACTGAAAGGTGCACCTAAGAGTGTTAGAGGTGATCGCAGAGGCTTATTTGCTAGAGCATCGTGGGGTCAAGATTATCATACAATTATGCGTAAACGATTAGACATGTTAGCTTCATTTATTGAATCTAAAGTTCCAGATGTTGAAATAAAATCTATGGTAGATACGGGTGTATTATCAGATAGGGCAGTAGCAGAACGTGCAGGTTTAGGATTTGTTGGTCGTAATGGCTTTGTCATCAATCCTAAACTAGGAACATGGACATACCTCGGTGAAATGTTAGTCAGTATACCTTTTGAACCTGATGATCCATTATTAGATAGCTGTGGTGATTGTACAATTTGTGTTGATCGTTGTCCAACAAGTGCATTAGTTGGAAATGGCCAATTAAATAGTCAGAAATGCATTAGTTTTTTAACGCAAACAAAAGGCTATATGCCTGACCAATATCGTTATAAAATTGGGAATAGATTATATGGTTGCGATACGTGTCAACAAGTTTGTCCGAAAAATAGAGGTATTAATACCGAACAAGATGACATTATTTTGGAACCAGAAATTTTAAAGCCAAGATTAGTACCTTTACTACGTATGTCTAATAAAGAATTCAAACAAACATATGGTCACCTTGCAGGTGCTTGGCGTGGTAAAAAGCCGATACAACGAAATGCTATTTTAGCATTAGCGCATTTTAATGAAGTGGATGCAATTCCAGAATTGAAAAAAGTTGCAACAACAGATGAAAGACCGATGATTCGAGCAACTGCTTATTGGGCCATTGGTCAAATTCTTGGGGAAGAAGCAAGAGATTTTATCAATGCTAATTATGATCAAGAGGATGCAGAAGTTCAGAATGAAATGATAAAAGGATTAGACACAAGGAGAGAATAGTAATATGACAAATCATATCGTTTTATATCAACCAGAAATCCCAGCTAATACTGGTAACATTGCACGTACGTGTGCAGGTACAAACACACATTTACATTTAATTAAACCTCTTGGATTTAGAACTGATGATAAAATGTTAAAAAGAGCCGGTTTAGATTATTGGGAATTTGTGAATATTACGTATCATGATAGTATTGAAGCATTTTTTGAAGCCACAAATGGCGAGTATTACTTATTAACAAAATTTGGTAAAAAGACTTATAGTGATTTTGATTTTTCAAATCATGACAAAGATTTTTACTTCATTTTTGGAAAAGAAACGACAGGATTACCAGACTGGGTGAAAGAGAAATATCAAGACACAGCGTTAAGAATTCCTATGAGTGAACATATTCGTTCATTAAATTTATCAAATACTGCTGCGTTGTTAATTTATGAAGCGTTACGTCAACAAGATTTTCCAGGATTGAATTAAAATTCGTCTATTTTCATTATAAAAAAGAGATGTTAAGTGCTATATTTAAACTATGAACATGTTACAGTTAAATGGTTTGATATAGTCAAAGTTAGGGTATAATAATTATTAATATCGCCGTTTTTATGTAAAATGCAAACTAAGAGGAGTGTAGAAATCATGGCAATGAACTTTAAAGTCTTTGACAATAGTCAACTTGTAGCAGAATATGCTGCTGATATTATTAGAAAGCAATTTAACAATAATCCTACTACAATTGCAGGTTTTCATTTAGATACAGATCAAGCGCCAGTTCTAAATGAATTAAAGAAAAATGTTGAAAAACATGCTGTTGATTTTAGCCAAATAAATATTTTAGATTATGACGATAAAAAATCATATTTCGAAGCGTTAGGTGTACCAGCAGGTCAAGTTTATCCAATTGCTTATGAAAAAGATGCAATCGAATTAATCGCTGATAAGATTAAAACTAAAGAAAATAAAGGGAAATTAACATTACAAGTTGTTTCTATCGATGAGCAAGGTAAGTTAAATGTTAGTATTCGTCAAGGACTAATGGAAGCAAGAGAAATTTTCTTAGTAGTGACAGGTGCTAATAAACGAGATGTAGTTGAAAAATTATATCAAGAAAATGGTAAAACAAGCTTCGAACCAGCCGATTTAAAAGCACATAGAATGGTAAATGTTATTCTTGATAAAGAAGCGGCTGCAGGTTTACCTGAAGATGTTAAAGCTTACTTTACGTCACGCTTTGCTTAATTAAAAATCTGTGAGGTATTGATTATGTCTAAAGACAAAGATCCAAAATTAAATTATCATGAAGAAGAAAACAGTATGGTAACGGATTTTGAAGATTTAAAAGAATTAGGTAAAGAAATGGAACAAATTTCTGATCAAAATGATCAAGAAAAAAATTCTGAAGAAGACAGTCAGTAAAGTATTATAATTGTGTAATATTCAGCTATTTATCATGTAAACAATGTATAGTATAGAACATATATCAAATAGGATTGATTATCTTGAATATGAAGTTAGGTAGCATTTTGTTACCTAGCTTTTTTATTATATTCATAGAAGCTGACTTTCTGCCAGTTTCAGTGTTGGGGCTGTTTCCCCAACTTACATTGTTTGTAGAAATTGAGGATCCAATTTTTCTATGTTGTGGCCCCGCCAACTTGCATGTTATTGTAAGCTGACTTTCCACCAACTTCTGAGTTTGTGGCCCGTTTCCCTAATTTGCAATGTCTGTAGAAATTAGAAATCCGATCTCACTATTTTGGGGCCTCGCCAACTTGCATGTTATTTTAAGCTAACTTTCCGCCAGCTTCTGAGTTTGTGGCCCTTTTCCCCAACTTACATTGTTTGTAGAAATTGAGGATCCAATTTTTCTATGTTGTGGCCCCGCCAACTTGCATGTTATTTTAAGCTGACTTTCCACCAACTTCTGAGTTTGTGGCCCGTTTCCCTAATTTGCAATGTCTGTAGAAATTAGAAATCCGATCTCACTATTTTGGGGCCTCGCCAACTTGCATGTTATTTTAAGCTGACTTTCCACCAGTTTCTGAGTTTGTGGCCCGTTTCGCTAACTTGCAATATCTGTAGAAATTGAGGATCCAATTTTTCTATGTTGTGGCCCCGCCAACTTGCATGTTATTGTAAGCTGACTTTCCACCAGCTTCTATGTTTGTGGACTGCAGTCAACTACTGCCAATATAACTTTGTAAAGCATAAAACATTGATTTGTGTACCAGACATAGTAATATATCAAAAATTCAATTTTAAATATTAAAACACCATTTAAACGGAATTGATAATTAATTACTCCAGACATAATTGAAAGAAGTCATCTATCAGTAATATTTTTAATGAAATCATTAAACCGCGTTTCTTAATATGCCAAGATTATGATATGCTATTGAAGAATGAAATTAGAGGAGATTTATATATTTATGTTAGGAAAATACTGGATTCAATTATTGATAGCAACAGTTATTATAAGTTTAATATCAATTAAAGCTTTTCCATTGGCAATTGGGGCATTATATTTACCTGTTATTTTCAAAGTAATAAAATTACAACTCAATTTATCAAAAGGATTAATCGATGATGTTAATGCGCAAACATTCATTAAAAGTAATCAATCAGGTATTGTAATAAGTGTAATTTGTTGTTTATTAATAACAGGAATATTGTATTATACACTTGATGGGTTTTATGCGAGTTTAACAGGAGTATTAGGTACGCTTGTTGCTCTAAATCCATATACGACAATTGTTAGTGCTGTATTATATATACTTACAGCTATTGCTACGGTTGAAGCTACTAAAACAAAGTATCGTAATTAAACTTAGTTCAACAATAACTAAATAATGATAGATAACACACTAATCGTATGACCGTATCACTGTAATAAAGGGTGAACACGTGAGATTAGTGTATTTTTATTTCAAATTATGAAAACGTTTTAATCATAAATTGCTCAATTAAATTATTTAATGATATACTACAGTTAAATAAACAGTGATAAGGGGAGAAATTGAATGTCAGTAAGAATTGAACATGATACTTTTGGAGAAATAGAAGTACCTGCAGATAAATATTGGGGTGCTCAAACAGAAAGAAGTAAACGTAATTTCCCAGTTGGTAAAGAGCGTATGCCAATCGAAGTAGTTTATGGTTTTGCACAACTAAAGCGTGCAGCAGCATTAGCTAATTTTGATTTAGGAAAATTAAGCGAGGCAAAAAAAGATGCCATTGTATACGCATGTGATCAAATTTTATCAGGTGAATTAGATGAACACTTCCCACTAGTTGTATGGCAAACAGGAAGCGGTACACAAAGTAATATGAATGTGAACGAAGTAGTAAGTTATGTTGCTAATATGTATTTAAAAGATCATCAAAGTGATGAAAGTATCCACCCAAATGATGATGTAAATAAATCACAAAGTTCGAATGATACATTCCCAACTGCTATGCACGTTGCATTATATCAAGAGGTTGAAACAAAATTAGAACCTGCATTAAAACTTTTAAGAAATACTTTGAAAGAAAAAGAAGACAAATTTGATTCAATTATTAAAATTGGTCGTACACATTTACAAGATGCAACGCCGATCAAACTAGGACAAGAGATTAGTGGCTGGCGTTATATGCTTGACCGTTGCGAAATAATGTTATCTGAATCTAAGAAGCACATTTTAAATCTTGCCATCGGTGGTACGGCTGTTGGTACTGGTATTAATGCGCATCCTGAATTTGGTGATAAAGTGGCACATTATATTTCAGAAAATACGGGTTATCCATTTGTATCTTCTGAAAATAAATTCCATGCATTAACAGCACATGATGAAGTAGTACAACTACATGGAACATTGAAGGCGCTAGCAGGAGACTTAATGAAAATTGCTAATGATGTGAGATGGTTGGCTTCAGGGCCACGAGCTGGTTTGGCAGAAATTTCTATCCCTGAAAATGAACCAGGTTCATCAATTATGCCTGGTAAAGTTAATCCTACACAATGTGAAATGTTAACAATGGTTGCAGTCCAAGTAATGGGTAATGATACAGTTGTTGGCTTCGCAAGTTCACAAGGTAACTTTGAATTGAATGTTTATAAACCAGTTATTATGCATAATACACTACAATCAATTTACCTTTTAGCTGACGGTATGGAAACATTTAATAACAATTGTGCAGTGGGCATTGAACCAATCGAAGAGAATATTGATAATTATTTAAATCAATCATTAATGTTAGTTACTGCATTAAATCCACATATTGGTTATGAAAAAGCTGCTCAAATTGCTAAGAAAGCCCATAAAGAAGGTTTAACTTTAAAAGAATCTGCAATTCAAACTGGATATGTTACAGAAGAACAATTTGAAGCATGGATTAAACCAGAAGATATGGTAGATCCTCATTAATTAAATATTAATATAAAATAAAGTTTGGGCATTACAGGTAGATATAGTGTTCAAGCTTTATTTTTTGTCTATGTCAAATTGAACTTATAAGTCCGATTTGATATAGAGCCATGAAAAGGAAAAACTTTTCATGGAGTCCGTTTTATTATAGAACCTATTTTTTATATGATGAATTGTTGTACATGTATTGGCCAAATAACCTGTGATAAAAATCTTATGATGTCATGTATTGTCCATAGATACACGTAACGCAGTTGAAAAAGACTACAAGTCATTATCCAAGGATGTTATAAAATGAATAATTATTAAAATATCAAAATATAAAATCCTAAGCATCGTAAAAAACAAAAAAACCGAACATCTGAAAAAATTAATAATTTTCCATCTATCCGATTTAAGTTGATACTTGATTTAGTTACAATGCGGTATTGCATGTTTAAATATCATGCAAAACTAATCAAATTAGTCATCCAAAGAAACGGAAATGACTTCCTTAGTCAAGGGATGCACAAACTCTATTTTGTAACTTTCAAGTTCTAATTGTCTTAACGTTGAATCACCATATAAAGGATCACCAATAACAGGGTGACCAATTTCAGCTAAATGCACACGAATTTGATGAGTACGTCCAGTATCCAACTTGATTTCAAGTTGGCACACAGCTTCTTTTATCATTTTTGAAGTTAAAATGTGTGTAATTGCACGCTGTCCAGTAGGAGACACACGTCGTTTATTCGAATGGAATTTATCTTTACCAATTGGCATATCAATCGTTTGTGGTTTTAAAGGTAAAAGTGCCTTAACATTTGCTTTGTATATCCGCGTAATATCATTGTCTTCTAACATGCGATCAAGAATTTTTTTCATTAAAGGATTTTTAGCAACAATTAATAATCCTACTGTTTCCTGGTCCAGTCGATGAATTGGTTCGACATAGTCACTATCAATAGTGTAAATCACATGATTCATTAAAGTATTGCTTTCTTTTAAATCATTAGGGTGAGTCTTAACACCTTTAGGTTTCATTACGATTGCCATATCATCGTCTTCGTATTTAATTTGTGCATAACGATAACTTGGAACATAATTACTTTTTTCATCGATGGTTGGAACAAATACATCGTCGCCAGTATGCACTTTATCCATTAATCGCGCAGGTTTATCATTAATAGTAATATCTTTAGACATATTTAAATGATGTAAATCTTTTTTAGGTACCTTAAGTTGTTGGAAAATATCTCGTAAACTTAAGTCATTAAAGTTTTCTGGTATTTTAAATTTCATAAAATCCTCCTATAGTCTTTAATATCATATCACAAATCAGTTCTCCTAAATATAACTATTGAGTAATCAAGGCCATTTTATCATGTTCACGTCTAAGATTTAAAAATATAATAACTCAATGTATAATAGTTAATACACGTAAAAATGAATTGGAGCGATTTGATGGAACAAAGGACGCGACTAGCTTTATTAAAAAAGATTGCCGAATTTTTAAACGAAGAAACTGAAATGTATAGCATGACCCAAGGTGCGTTAAAATATTTAATTGAGGGCAGTAATTTCACGACAGGCTGGATATTTTTCATCAATAGCGTAGGTGAACATGAACTTGTATCACATGTGGCTCTACCACAATCTTTGACAGCAGACCACTGTCACTATATTAAAGATGGGTCTTGTTGGTGTGTGAAAGCATTTAATCAACGTAGGCTAATGAAAGCGTCGAATATCGTCAATTGTTCTCGTATTAACTTAGCCTCTAAAGCATTTCCTAGCCAAAATGACAATATTACACATCATGCAACGGTACCACTTAAATCGGGTCAAGAACAATTCGGCATTTTAAATGTAGCGTCCCCAAATACTGAAATATATAGTGATGAAGATTTAGAGTTGCTAGAGTCTGTCGCATTTCAATTAGGGTCAGCCATCAAACGTATTTATTTAACAGACCGTGAAAAAGAAGCAGCAAAAATTAATGAACGTAATCGTTTAGCTAGAGATTTACATGATTCAGTAAATCAAATGTTATTTTCTGTAAAACTAACAGCACATGCTGCGTATGGCATGTCAAGCGAATCCATCGCTAAACAAGCATTCAAGACGATTGAGGAAACGAGTCAAAATGCCGTTAATGAAATGCGTGCATTGATTTGGCAACTTAAGCCAGTTGGACTTGAGCAAGGTTTAATTCATGCTTTGACAGCATATAGTAAATTAATGCATATACAATTAAATGTAAATGTAGAAGGTTTAATCGATTTATCTAATGAAATCGAAGAAAACATATATAGAGCATTACAAGAGTGTATTAATAATGTTAAGAAACATGCTGATACGAATAAAATGGATCTTACATTAAAACAAATGAACGATATACTATATATTGACGTGATTGATTATGGTCAAGGATTTGAGATCGATAATGTTCAGATAGCTTCATCACACGGTATTAATAACATAAAACAAAGAGTTAAATTATTAAGAGGTAAAGTGACCTTTCATTCTCAGCCAACAAAGGGTACACAAATACAATTCACAATTCCTATAAAATAGCTTGATTTAAGGAGATAACCCATGAACAAAGTAATATTAGTAGATGACCATTATATTGTGCGACAAGGATTGCGATTTTTATTATCCACGATTGAAAACATAGAAGTTTTACAAGACTTTGCAGATGGAGAAACATTTTTAGAATATTTAAAAGAGCATGAGCACCCTGATATTGTGCTATTAGATTTAGTGATGCCTGGCATGAATGGTATTGAAATTACGGAATATATTAAGGCACATTATCCGGATATTAAAGTTTTGGTATTAACAAGTTATGTTGATGATGAACATGTAATTTCAGCAATCAATAAAGGTGCTGATGGTTATGAAATGAAAGACGTTGAGCCTCAGCAATTAAT
The DNA here is from genome assembly GCF_017151895.1 of Staphylococcus sp. EG-SA-15. NCBI lineage: Bacteria > Bacillati > Bacillota > Bacilli > Caryophanales > Staphylococcaceae > Staphylococcus > Staphylococcus sp. EG-SA-15. The sequence goes on from NZ_JACVZN010000034.1 coordinate 16,958, forward strand.
TGAAACTATTAGACGAGTTATGAACGGTGAAAAAATGATACATCCTAAGGCACAAGATGTATTCGAAACAGTTAGCCAAAAACCACACTACACGAATAAGTTGTCAAAGAGAGAAATTGAAGTGTTACGTGAAATGGTTAAAGGTAAAACAAATAAAGAGATTGCAGAAACTTTATTTGTATCTGAAAAAACAATTAAAACACATGTCAGTCATATATTTAGTAAATTACAAGTTAGCGATCGTACACAAGCAGCAATTTATGCAATGGAAAATAAGTTGATTTAGAATGAGCTTTTAAATATTTGTCGAAAAATAGACAATTTTTAATCTGATTTTGATGAATTTTTTATAGCGATAGGGTTTATTATACAGTTTTCTTTGTAAATTTGATATCATTATAAAAGTGTAAGTTTTATCAAATCTAGTGATTATGCATAAAATTTCACTTCATTTACTTTCGCTTCATTATAAAGTAAACTTAACTCTTGTTGACTTGATCAAAATTTAATACAAATGTGAAATTGACTCTTTTCATTTTATTAAAAATATATTAAGATGTAATCTGTGTTTCAAGAAATGTGTATTATTGCAATTTCTTGTGTCCGGATAAAATTCCCCAAACAGAAAGGTAGATAACAGAATGGATAGACAGAGTTTTACAGATTTAATTCAAACAAAATTTAAAATGGTTCGTATAGAGGCTGGTTATACGCAAGATACTATGGCGCAAACAATTGGACTTTCTAAAAAGACTTTAGTACAAATCGAAAAAGAGAGAGTATTACCAAACTGGACAACTTGTATTTCAATTTGTGCATTATTCAGAGACTCTGAAGTATTAAACAGTACATTTGGCTGTGATCCATTAGAAATCGTTCAAACAATTTCAAGAAATCACTGTGCTTATCCAAACCATGCACCAACAAGTGATATTTATTGGAATAACATTGAGACTCGTAATGGGTACATTTTACAAAGTAACAAAGTAAGCAATATTTATCGTGTATTAAATCCAGATAACCAACCAATTTTCGGTACTTCTAAAATGAGAGAAGCTGAAACATACTTTAACAGAAATGCTAAAGAAGAATTAGTACATATCTAGGCCTATATACTTTTAATAAATAATAAAAGCGATGTAACACACCTGTTTCGAGAGGTGAGGCATCGCTTTTTGTATGTAAACTAATAATAAATTGAGCAGAAAGTGAAATGATTAATGAATTAAAAAATAAAAATAGTGGTATAATGAATAACTATGTTGTCACAAAGGAGTCAAAATTATGAATGCACTATTTATTATCATATTTATGATTGTAGTAGGGGCGATAATTGGGGGCATTACTAATGTAATTGCAATTAGAATGCTGTTTCACCCCTTTAAACCATACTATATATTTAAATTTAGAGTCCCATTTACACCAGGTTTAATACCGAAAAGACGCGAAGAAATTGCAACTAAAATTGGCCAAGTGATTGAAGAGCATTTGCTTACAGAAACTTTAATTAATGAAAAATTAAAAAGCGAGCAATCACAGCAAGCAATAGAATCTATGATTCAACAGCAGTTACAAAAGTTGACGAAAGATCAATTGTCAATAAAACAAATTACTTCTCAAATCGATATTGATTTAGAACAAGTATTGCAAACTAATGGAAATCAATATATTGAATCACAATTGAATAATTATTATACAAAGCATCAAAACCAAACAATAGCATCTTTATTGCCAAATCAACTTGTAACATTTTTAGATCAGCATGTAGATAACGCAACAGACTTATTATGTGATCGTGCAAGGAATTATTTATCATCTGCAAAAGGCACACAAGATATTAATGATATGTTGGATACTTTTTTCAATGAGAAAGGTAAGTTAATTGGTATGTTGCAAATGTTTATGACAAAAGAGAGCATTGCAGATCGCATTCAACAAGAACTTATACGTTTAACATCTCATCCTAAAGCAAGAACAATTGTGACATCGTTAATTACCAATGAATATCAAACTTTTAAAGATAAACCATTGAATGAACTGTTAGATGCATCGCAGTTTAATGAAATCGCTGAAAATCTATCAGTGTATGTAACAACATATGCAAGCAAACAAGCGAATAAGCCAGTGGTTACGTTAATGCCTCAATTCGTTGATTATTTAGAAGGTCAACTCTCTAGCAAATTAGCAAATTTAATCATTGAAAAATTATCGATCCACTTATCTACAATTATGAAAAAAGTGGATTTACGAGGATTAATTGAAGAACAAATTAATACGTTTGACTTAGATTATATTGAAAAATTAATTATAGAAATTGCTAACAAAGAACTAAAGTTGATTATGTCATTAGGTTTCATTTTAGGTGGTATTATTGGATTTTTCCAAGGTTTGGTTGCAATCTTTGTCTAAAAAAGCGAGATGTGGTAAAGTAATATCGAACGTTTTAATAAACATCACAACAAAGGAGTGCTATAACCATGGCAGTAAATTTATATGATTATGCAAATCAATTAGAACAAGCTTTAAGAGAAAGCGAAGAATACAAAGCAATCAAAGAAGCATTCGCTAATGTAAAAGCTAACGAAGAATCTAAAAAGTTATTCGACGAGTTCCGTGAAACTCAAATTAACTTCCAACAAAAACAAATGCAAGGTGAAGAAATTGCTGAAGAAGATTTACAAAAAGCGCAAGAACAAGCGCAAGCAATTGAAAAAGATGAAAACATCTCTGCATTAATGAATGCTGAACAAAAAATGAGTCAAGTATTCCAAGAAATCAACCAAATTATCGTTAAACCATTAGACGAAATTTACGCTGACTAATATTAAAATAATATTTTTCAATCCTTTAAATAGAGGAATAGACTGCCGACAGAGTCCGAGACTTTGTGGGTAGTTTTTTTAGTTTTGATAACAGAAGTTAGAGGCTCTCTGTCAAATTGGGCAGATGCGTTCAGTATCGGAATTTAGGCTACTAAACATGTCCTAGCTTTAGCTCAGAATGGACGACGGAAGCTGGGCAATCAAACATGGCTAGCTCTATGCCAAAACGGGCAGATGAGCTTGATAACGGAAGTTAGGCTAGTAAACGTGTCCTAACTTCCTTTTTGCATTTTGATGTGTAAAGTTTTCAACATAATACTATTAGTTCGGTCATGTATCGGACTGATGGAAAAGCGTTTCACTTTTAATGACTCATTAAGAACGGCCTGAAAATGTTTGGCGTATTAAGTGCAATGATAGTTTTGACATTTAGTTTCTAATTGGTCATTACTGCCGAGCAAATCTAGTAGAGTAATCATGTAAATCTTTAATGTGTCAGTTGGTTCACTAGCGGTGTTAATAACTACGGAAATTGCATTTCCGACTGAAGTTTTTGAAAAATATCAACGTACGCTACAAATAAAATTTTAAACTGTTATAAATGTGTCTCAATTTCATATGTTCATCGACGATATGAAGCGTATTATGGTAAAATGAAGAAATAATAAACTTGTTAATAAATAAAACATCACGATTTGACTAAAGCACTTTATTATTGTGTAGATAATAGTTTTTTAACGAAATAAAAATGGCGACTGGTTTTAATAAATCAGCTAATGAATCACTACACCTATAAGTATGATTATAGTGATTAGAATGCTTTGTATAGTTGGATTTTGCAAAATTGATGTTAGAACCTTTAATTAAGGAGATATGGATGTATGGTTAAATTTATTCATTGTTCGGATTTACATTTAGATAGTCCTTTCAAATCTAAGAGTCATATAAGCCCTAAAATTTTTGAGGATGTTCAAAAAAGTGCTTATGAAAGTTTTAAAAATATTGTAGATATTGCATTACAACAAGATGTTGATTTTGTAATTATCGCGGGTGATTTATTTGATAGTGAAAACAGAACATTACGTGCTGAAATTTTCTTAAAACAGCAATTTGAACGTTTACAAAATGAACAAATCTTTGTTTATGTTTGTCATGGTAATCACGACCCATTATCATCAAAGATTTCATCAAACTGGCCAGATAATGTTTCTGTATTTTCAAATAAAGTTGAGACGTATGAAGCAATTACTAAATCTGGTGAAACAATTTATATTCACGGATTTAGTTATGAAAATAGAGCAAGTTATGAGAACAAGATTGATGAATATCCATCAAGTCAAGGCCAAAAAGGCATACATATTGGTGTCTTGCATGGTACGTATAGTAAATCTTCAGTTAACGAAAGATATACCGAGTTCATTTTAGAAGATTTAAACAGTAAATTGTATCATTATTGGGCTTTAGGTCATATACATGAACGTCAACAATTAAGAGATATGCCTGTAATTAACTATTCAGGTAATATTCAAGGTAGACATTTTAATGAGCAAGGTGAAAAAGGTTGCTTATTAATCGAGGGTGACCACTTAAAATTAAAGACTAAATTTTATCCTACACAGTATATTAGATTTGAAGAAGCAACTATTGAAACGGATAAGACATCTAAGCAAGGTTTATACGAGGTCATTCAAAACTTTAAAGAACAAGTGAGAGAAGAAGGAAAAGCCTTTTATCGTTTAACGCTTGTTATTAATAGTGAGACATTAATTTCACCTCAAGATTTATTACAAGTTGAAGAAATGATTACAGATTATGAAGAAAACGAAAATCAATTTGTATATATTGATGAGTTAAAAATACAATATGCACAAAATGATGAGTCACCTTTAGTTAATGAATTTTCAGCGGAATTATTAGTCGATCAAACTGTTTTTGATAAAGCGATGTCAGATTTATATTTAAATCCAAGGGCATCAAAGTTCCTAGACGATTATGGAACATTCGACCATACAGCATTAGTTAATCGTGCTGAAGAAATATTAAAAGCTGAAATGAGAGGTGAACAAAATGATAATTAAATCACTTGAAATTTATGGTTACGGTCAATTTGTTCAACGTAAAATTGAATTTAATAAAAACTTCACTGAAATTTTTGGTGAAAATGAAGCGGGTAAATCGACGATTCAAGCATTCATCCATTCGATATTATTTGGTTTTCCAACTAAAAAGTCTAAAGAGCCAAGACTAGAACCACGTCTAGGTAACCAATACGGTGGTAAATTAGTACTTATTCTTGATGATGGCTTAGAGATTGAAGTTGAACGAATTAAAGGCAGTGCTCAAGGTGATGTGAAAGTATATTTACCTAATGGTGCTGTGCGTGATGATGCTTGGTTACAAAAGAAACTTAATTATATTTCTAAAAAGACATATCAAGGTATCTTTTCATTTGATGTACTAGGGCTTCAAGACATTCATAGAAATCTAAATGAAAAACAATTGCAAGATTATTTATTACAAGCAGGGGCTTTAGGATCAACTGAATTCACGTCAATGCGCGAAGTGATTAATCGTAAAAAAGATGAATTATATAAAAAATCAGGTAAAAATCCGATCATTAATCAACAAATTGAGCAATTAAAACAACTAGAAAGTCAAATTCGTGAAGAAGAAGCTAAGCTAGAAACATATCATCGCTTAGTAGATGATCGTGATAAATCATCACGTCGATTAGAGAATTTAAAGCATAATTTAAATCAATTATCAAAAATGCATGAAGAAAAACAAAAAGAGGTTGCTTTACATGATCATTCACAAGAATGGAAGTCTCTAGAACAACAGTTAAATATTGAGCCAATCACATTCCCAGAAAAAGGTGTGGATCGTTACGAAAAAGCACGAGCGCATAAGCAATCGTTAGAAAGAGATATTGGTTTAAGAAATGAGCGTTTAGCTCAACTTAAAGAAGAAGCGACTCAATTAGAGCCAGTTAAGCAATCTGATATTGACGCCTTTATTAGTTTGAATCAACAAGAAAATGAAATTAAAAATAAAGAATTTGAACTTACTGCAATCGAAAAGGATATTGCGAATAAACAACGTGATAAAGATGAATTGCAAGCAAATATTGGTTGGTCTGAAACGCATCATGACGTAGATAGTTCAGAGGCAATGAAAAGTTATGTCAGTGAGCAAATCAAGAATAAACAAGAACAAGCTGCACACATTAAACAATTAGAACGTAGTTTAGAAGAAAATAAAATCGAAGATAATGCGGTTCATAGCGAACTAGATTCTGTTGAAGAAAAAATAGTTCCTGAAGAGACTTTTGAAAAGAAAAAAGAATACTCACAACAAGTCATTGAATTAAACGAAAAAGAGAACTTGTATAGCAAATTGAAAGAACGTTTCGAAATTGAGCAACAAGAAAAACAAAAACGTCAAAAATTGTTACGAACAACGTTTATTCTTTTAACATTAGTAGGTATTGGTTTAACTGCCTTCTCATTTATTTCAAACAACATGCTGTTTGGTATTATTTTCGCAGTATTAACTTTAGTATTTGTTATCGGTATCATCATGTCTAAATCAAAAGAAGTAGATTATAGCGAGGCCATCACAGATGAAATCGAAGAAATTAAAGCACAACTAGCCATTTTAGATGAAAACTATGACTTAGATTTTGATCTTGATGAGCAATATCGCATTCGTGATCACTGGCAACAGGCATTGAAAAATAAAGATATTTTAGAAGAGAAACGTCAGTATATTGAAGGTCGTTTAAATGATGCGAAAGGGCGTCATGATGAATTACAATCGACAGTTGAAAACGTTAAGGATGAATTATACTTATCATCTAAAATTTCAAATGATTTAATTGTTGATAGTATTTCTACAATGGCGAATATTAAAGCATTAGATCAACATATCAGTGATTTAAATCAACAACGCCAGCAATTGGTTCAAGAATTAGATACATTCTACAATCATGCTGAAGCTGTTACAAAATCACAATTTGTTTATTTCAACAAATTATCTTTATTCCACGATGTGCAACAATGGTTGAAATCAGCTGAAGACACGAATGAAAAATGGCGTATTAATGCTGAAAATACCAAACTTGTTACAAATGAATTAAATCATTTAAATGCTCAATTAGAAGAAAATAATAAAGAAATTACAGCACTATTCGATTTTATCAATGTTGGTACTGAAGAAGATTTTTACCAACATCATGAAGATTACCAAACTTATACTAGTAATTTGAGTCGTTTTAATGATTTAACTAAATATCTTGAGAACCAAAACTATTCTTATGAATTAAGTTCTAGTTTAAGTGAAAAAACAACTGCACAACTTGAAGAAGAAGATCATTTATTGGCTACTCAAGTTGACGAATATAATGAGCAATATCTTGAAATGCAAGCACAAGTCAGTGATTTAAGTGCACAAATCAATCACATGGAAACTGATACAACGCTTGCTAATTTAAGACATGAATATCACAGTCTTAAAAATCAACTTAATGATATCGCAAAAGATTGGGCAAGTTTAAGTTATTTACAAAGTTTAGTTGATGAACACATTAAACAAATTAAAGATAAACGTTTGCCTCAAGTTATTAATGAAGCGGTAGAAATATTGAAGCATTTAACAGATGGCAGATATACGATGATTAACTATAATGAAGATTCAATTACGGTTAAACATGTTAATGGTCAATTATATGATCCTGTTGAACTAAGTCAATCTACAAAAGAATTACTTTATGTAGCTTTACGTATCAGTTTAATTAAGGTACTAAGACCATATTATCCGTTCCCATTAATTGTTGATGATGCATTTGTTCATTTTGATAAAAAGCGTACTGAAAAAATGTTGAATTATTTACGATCATTATCAGAACACTATCAAGTACTATACTTTACATGTGTAAAAGATAATATTGTTCCATCAAAAGAAGTGATTACATTAAACAAAATAGAGGAAGGCGGGAAACGATGAGAAATATAGAGAATCTAAATCCCGGAGATTCAGTTGATCACTTTTTCTTAGTGCATAAAGCTACACAGGGTGTAACAGCACAAGGTAAAGATTATATGACATTACATTTGCAAGATAAAAGTGGTGAAATTGAAGCGAAATTTTGGACGGCTACAAAAAATGATATGGCAACAATCAAGCCTGAAGAAATTGTACATGTTAAAGGTGACATCATAAACTATCGCGGAAATAAACAGATGAAAGTCAACCAAATTAGACTAGCGACAACTGAAGATCAATTAAAAACAGAACAATTTGTAGATGGTGCACCTTTATCACCGGCAGAAATACAAGAAGAGATTTCTCATTATTTGCTAGATATTGAAAATGCTAATTTACAACGTATCACACGTCATTTATTGAAAAAATATCAAGAACGATTTTACACATATCCAGCTGCTAGTTCTCATCATCATAACTTTGCGAGTGGCTTAAGCTATCATGTATTAACGATGTTACGTATTGCAAAATCAATTTGTGACATTTATCCATTGTTAAACAAAAGTTTGTTATATAGTGGTATTATTTTGCATGATATTGGTAAAGTTAGAGAATTGAGTGGTCCTGTTGCGACGTCGTATACAGTCGAAGGTAACTTATTAGGACACATCTCGATTGCGAGTGATGAAGTAGTTGAAGCAGCTCGTGAATTGAACATTGAAGGAGAAGAAATCATGTTGTTAAGACATATGATTTTATCTCATCATGGTAAGTTAGAGTATGGTTCGCCAAAACTGCCATACTTAAAAGAAGCAGAAATTTTATGCTATATCGATAATATCGATGCTAGAATGAATATGTTTGAAAAGGCATATAAAAAAACTGACAAGGGTCAGTTTACAGATAAAATATTTGGTCTTGAAAATCGTAGATTCTACAATCCTGAATCACTCGATTAAGAATTAAAAGATATCGGACAGATGAGTATACTGAAACATGAGCTCATCTGTCCGATTTTTAATGCGAAAAAACCGAGCGGCCGTGGTATGATTTTTGAACCACGGTCGCTCGGTTTTGTGTTATTGGCTCATGCCGGATTGTCCGCCTTGTGCGCCACCTTGTTTAAGTTTTTCAGGGTTTAAGATTTTATCTTCGACAACTGATTTAATATCACGATCTTTAAAGTCAACATCGTATTCTTTTAATAGATCTTTGTATGCATCAGTTAATAATTTTGGATTTTTTTGTACTTTCTGATCGACTAATTTTTCTTTCAGGCTTTGTTTTTCACTGTTAAAGTCTGTTGGTTTATCAGCTTTAATAATATGATATCCAAAGCTTGATTTAACAACCTCTGATACTTCACCATCTTTAAGCTTAAATAGTGCTTTTTCAAAATCTTTATCAGTTTGTCCTTTAAGAACATAACCTAATTCGCCATCTTTTTTAGCTGAACCAGTATCCATTGATTCTTTTTTAGCGATTTCACCAAATTTACTTGGATCTTTTGAAACTTCTTTTTGAATTTCTTCAGCTTTTTGTTTCGCTTCTTTATCATCTAAGCCTTCTTTGTCGCTTTTCTTAGATTTAACTTTAATTAAAATATGTGAAGCTTTCTTGCTGTCTTCTTTAATTTCAGAATCAGAGATTTTAATTTTATCTGATAGTAATTCTTTATGATAAGCAGCAGTACGTAAATTTTCTTTATATTTATCGGCTGTTAAACCTTGCTGTTGAAGGGCCTTTTCAAATTTATCTTTACCGCCGTATTGCTTTTGCATTTTTTCAATTTGTTCGTCAATCTTCTTATCATTAACTTTATTTTTATATTTATCAGCTAAAATTTTATTTAACATTTCAGTAAATGATGCATTTGCAATTTGATCTTTACCGATTTTTTTCATTGTATCTGCAACTGTTACGTCTCCAGCTTTAGAAGAAATTAATGTATTTTCTTTAGAGTCTGTGGCACTAGCGCCACAAGCGCCTAATAATAAAGCACTAGCTGTTACCGGAACGATTAATTTGTTTATCATCTTCATAGTTGAAACTCCTTTGTAAGTTAATCATCGTGAATATAACATAGTTTTATATTATCACCAATCAATAACCCATGACATCAGACTAGAGCATTAGGTTTAGGGGTAGAAATTGATGAAAATAAAAAAACAAGGTCTATATACATTTGATTGTAAGCTATTACATAGCCTAAAAACAAATAATAACACCTTGCTATAATTATTTTGTTATAAATGATATGGATTTTTAATTTTTTTCAAAATATTAATACCTGTACTATGTTCTTCTATATATTGTCCATAATTAGAAAATATAATTATTTTTAAATATAATAAATCTGTAATGGAAATACCGAAATTCAATGCCAATAAGAACATAAAATAATGTCCATATTGCGGGAATAAAATTGTTAGATAAACGAACATTGCAGATAAGATAATTAACGGCAATATTAAGTTAATGCAAAAATAAAATTTGTGTACAGGTTGATTGACGTAGGTATTATAGAATATAAGCCATTTTCTTTTAGTCAACTTATGAACTTTAAACGATTTTCTATATGGTAAGAAAAATAACAAATGTATACTTTTATGTAATGGATACGTCATAAATACAAGTAATAAAAAGATGAGAAAATGTCTATCTGATAATGGCGTATTAGATAAAAAATACATTACTTCATAACTAACTAAAAACATAATGATGGTTGCAACTGCACTCATAAATGCAATTCTAGGCAAACCAAATCGTGCATTGATATCAATTTGTCTTTTACATAAAAACATATCTTACGCCTCATCTCTTTTCAATATAAGTTAGATTATAACTAACTCAGGTTCAGTAATTCAATAGTAACATATCATGTTAGAAGAATTGTTATATAAGAAGAAAGGGGCGAAGTATTGTTTGATTTGAAACGCGAAAGTGGAGTTTGGTAAAATTGGCTGATTGACTAGCGTAGAAGTAGAATGCAGAACAAATTTCTGCGAACACATCTTCTTGCTAATAAAGCATCACTTATGAAAAAGGCGCGTGTGACATGAGTATTTGAAAACTTGAATAATATAAAAAATGGATATGGCAGGGCATATGCAAAAGCATCTTTTGACCAACTAAGTTATACAAATGCTAAAAATATAGTGATATGTAATTATAATAAATACCAGATTAATAATTTGTGCAAGTAAGGTATATGTAATGTGCATAAAAGGTTCGGCTCAATGAAAATATAAGTATGTTGTTTGTCGATAATGATTTAAGTAAAGCGTAATCAAAGTGCAAGGATAACACAATGAATCCTAAGCAATTTTTTCAATCAATTCATAAATATGATTTAAGCGAAAATCACTACAAACGATGTATTCCTGTAATTTGTAAACATAAGTTCATTTGAGTTATAAAAAAGAGATGACAAGAAATATCTAATTTCTAATGTCATCTCGTTTATTTGGCATTTAATTAAAAAAAATAAATATGCTGTTACTAATAATAATAGTTGTGATCGAGAACGTAACGTGCTACTTAGAAATTTCGTTTCCAATATCCTCGCCACGATTTTGTAAATTTTCGATGTGTGACTGTAAACGTTCAATATTAGGATTAATGTCAGATTTGAAGTTTCCAAGTAATGACTTAATTTCACCACCAATTGAACTACCAAATTCCGCACTTTCGTTTTTAATTTGAACACCATAGTTTAAAATGTCATTAAAACTTTGTTTAATCGTTTCAAATTCACGTTGTAGTTCTGATTTTGAACCAGTAGGGGCAGTACGATCGATCGTGTTGTTCTTGACACTTTTGTCGTCTCGTCCTTGAAGTGCAACTACAAAACCAGCTGCTACGCCAACACCGATACCGAATAGAATGCGTGATGCTTTCATTTATATTCTCCTCACTTTTAACATCTGTTATCTTGATAACTCATTTTGTTTAAAATTGCTAACCTTGATGTTATCACTTCAAACGCAATTGTTATAATATTAATCATATTATACCCGTTCGAGCTTAGATTAAGCATACATTTAAAATTGTGCTTGAATTTGTTCAGCAATTTGTTGTTTTGCATCGTTATCTAAAATGTCTTCATGTGTTTCCCACTTATAACCAAATCCATCAATATCATTTTCATATCGAGGAATTAAGTGGAAATGAATATGAAATACAGATTGATCTGCAAACTCACCATTATTTTGAATAATGTTTAAACCATCAGGATTAAATGCACGCTTAATAGCATTTGCTACTTTAGGTAATGCTGCACCGATATGTTTCATTGTTTCTTCATCAGTTTCAAAGATATTAGCAGAAGCTTTTTTAGGAATTAATAACGTATGTCCTTTAGTAACTTGTGATATATCTAAAAAGGCATAGACATAATCGTCTTCATATACTTTAAAGCTAGGAATTTCTCCAGTTAAAATTTTGCCGAAAATTGTTTCTGACATGATGACTACACTCCTTTTCAACTTGTATTACCATTCATTATAACATTGTCGCTAAAAATTCGATATTAGGACATGTGTATTTAATATGAGCATTTTATAATTTTTGGTACAATATAAGTCATGGAGGTGCCTTATGACAGTTAAAGTAGAACAGCTTACAGGTGGATATGGAAAACGCCCTGTAATTAAAGATATAAATTTTGAATTAAACAAAGGCGAAATCGTTGGACTTATTGGCCTTAATGGCGCTGGTAAGAGTACAACGATTAAACATATGCTAGGATTGCTTACACCTATGGAAGGATCTCTATCAATTTCAGATATCAACATTAATGATGACATAGAGGCTTATAGAAGAAAGTTATCTTATATTCCGGAATCACCGGTTATTTATGAAGAACTCACATTAGAGGAACACATTGAGATGACAGCAATGGCATATGATATTGATCGTGATGAAGCGATGAATCGAGCAATGCCATTATTAAAGACATTCCGTTTAGAAAATGAATTGAAAGTTTTTCCGAGTCATTTTTCTAAGGGGATGAAACAAAAAGTCATGATTATTTGTGCGTTTATCGTTAATCCCGAATTGTATATTATAGACGAACCATTCCTTGGCCTAGATCCATTAGGAATTCAATCCATGTTAGATTTAATGGTTGAAAAGAAAAACGAAGGTAGAACCGTTCTAATGAGTACACATATTTTAGCAACAGCTGAACGTTATTGTGATCGTTTTATCATACTAGACGAAGGTGAAGCCGTTGCATTTGGAGATTTAGAAGCATTGAGACAACAAACTGGCTTACATAAACAAACATTAGACGATATATATATTCATGTGACGCAAGGTGGAGATGTACATGCATAACCAAGCGACCACATTATTTAATAAAAGATTACATGCCCTTCGTAAAGAGAAAAATTATTATAATAAGTTTATATTTAATGGTCATTTCATGGTCTTTTTACTTATTTTGCTGGGTGCATTTATTTTTGGATATGGTGAATGGTTAAAACATATTCCAACGAATATCAATTTTTCATTAATAGCAGCAGTGATTGTAGCATTGACATCCATTTTTCCAATGCGACCACTCCTAAAAGAAGCGGATAAAATCTTTTTATTACCATTTGAAAAACACATGTCTCAATTTATGCGTCATGCGATTTTATATAGTTACTTTGCGCGCATATTAATCCAACTCATTATTGTTATTGTAATGTTCCCGTTGTTTTACAATATTAATCAACATAATGTGGCATTTTATATTTGTTTTGGAGTCAGTGCATTAATTTTTCCATATGTTGGTTTACGCTTAAGATGGCAATGGTATCAATCGGGACTTAAAACATGGCAAGTTAATTTAATATCATTCAT
>NZ_JACVZN010000035.1:0-30412 GCF_017151895.1 Staphylococcus sp. EG-SA-15
ACTGCCATGGTACCTTCATCGTCTAGGTAATGTACCATGTGTTGAATAAAGGCAAAGTCTGCTTTGGATTTTGGCGCAAGCTTGCCGTAACCACTGAATCGTTCATCATTTTCAAATTTTGAATCTGCTGTCCATTTCGCACTGTATGGTGGGTTCGCAATAACCGCATCAAATGTATTGCCTAAAAAGGCTGGATTTTCCAATGTGTCATCATTACGGATCTCGAAGTTCTCATAACGCACATCATGTAATAACATATTCATGCGTGCTAAGTTGTATGTAGTATTGTTACGTTCTTGTCCGAAATAACGATACACTTGCGTTTCTTTACCAACACGTAACAGTAATGAACCTGAACCACATGTTGGATCATATACGTGACGTAATTTATCTTTACCGTCTGTGACAATCTTCGCCAGTATCTTAGATACTTGTTGTGGTGTATAAAACTCGCCTGCTTTTTTACCCGCTGTCGCCGCAAAGCGCCCGATAAGGAATTCGTATGCATCACCTAACATATCAATTTCCATGTCACTGTGAACGAATGGTAAGTCGTCAAGATTAACCATAACTTTGGAAATTAACGCAGTACGTTCTTTGACATTGTTACCTAAACGTGTTGAACTCAAATCCATATCGCTGAACAGTCCGATAAAGTCATTTTCACTTTCTTCACCTAGTGTTGATGTTTCAACTTTACGAATTGCCGTCGTCAGGTGTTCGATATCGAAATCTTGCGTTTCAATTTCACGAATCATCGCGCTGAATAAATCTTGTGGCTCAATGAAGTAACCGACTTGATCAATTAATTCTGCTTTTAAATCTTCACGATATTCTTCATCTGCCCATGCTTCTTGATACGTAATATCTTCACCTGCCAAGGCATCTGCATATTCTTGTTCAGCTTTTTCAGATAAGAAGCGATAGAAAATCAAGCCTAAAATGTAATTACGGAATTCACTCGCATCCATGTTCCCTCTTAAATCATTCGCAATCGACCATAATTTTTTATGTAATTCAGCTTGTTGCTGACGTTGTTTTTCAGTAATAGACATGTGATTCCTCCGCCTTTGAATAAGTAATTTATCTCTTTGTGTAATAGATTTATTATAACATTTGGTTATGTTGCGATGTTGATAATTTGGATGTTGGTGGTGGAAATTTTTAGTTTTAGTGGCGCAATTGTCATTGAAAAATTTTATAGAAATGTTGTAGCTTTCAAATGCTTTCAAAATCATTTATATTCTTAATGATGTCAAAAAGTTGTTCATTCATACATAAATAAAACCAATCAACAATTGAGTTGGTGAAAATCAATCGTTGATTGGCATTGATGCATATTAAATAATGCAATATATATATATTAATAAATGTTAGTTATAGCATATTTTGTCAGGATTGGGTGAATGTCTAAGTTTTAATTATTTATCTAAATTATCTGTAATGAATTTCTTAATTTCAGGAGAGAAATAAACAGCGAATCCTCTTGTGCTTTCACCTGATGGCTTATTACCTGCATAGATTACACCAATAGCTTCGTGTTTACTATTTAATATAGGTGAACCAGAGCTACCAGGCTGAATAATTGCATCCGATGTCACTATATTCCCATTCACTGATAGTACTTTACCAGTTGATTCATACATTTGTAGTTTATTTCCATTAGGATTTGGATAACCAATGACTGATATAGGTTCATTTTCTTTAGCTTCTGATGCTATATTAAATTTACTAGTGAAATCTTTGAATTTTCTACCTTTTGGTTGTGTTGATTTTTCTTCAACTTGTACAACCGCAATATCTTCTTTACCAGGATAATCTACAATCTTAGTAACTTTATAAAGTCCACCACCGTTATTATAAAAACCATTAGGATGTGCTTTGATTTCATCACCGACTTTCATGTGATAGGTAACATGTTTATTGGTAATGATTGTATGATTTCCAACTACAAATCCTGTTCCAGCGCCCATCCATGTAACACCACTGTATGGTGCAACATTTGTATTTGTAATTTGTTTAACAGTATTTTCGGCTTTGGCTGTTTGTTGAATACCTTCAACCATTGTTGTGCCGACACCAGTTATTGATGTTAAAATCGTCAATGCTGCAATACTTTTGATGATTATATTTTTATTCATTTTTCTGCTCCTCTAAGTATTTGTATTAATATAAGGTTAGGTTTTTGAAGTTTTATTTTTTAAATCATTTCGAATAAATAGAATCACAGAGATGTTTAAAATTGTTGATTTTGTTGTTAATTTCTAAAAATCATTTATCAATGTATGGATGGATGATTTATTTATCTAAATTATCTGCAATAAATTTCTTAATTTCAGGAGAGAAATAAACAGCAAATGACCTTGTACTTTCACCTGTTGGTTTATCACTAGCATACATAACACCAATTGTTTCTCGCTTACTATTTAATATAGGTGAACCAGAGCTGCCAGGTTGGACAACCGCATCAGATGTCACTATATTTCCATTCACTGATAGTACTTTACCAGTTGATTCATACATTTGTAGTTTATTTCCATTAGGATTTGGATAACCAATGACTGATATAGGTTCATTTTCTTTAGCTTCTGATGCTATTTTAAATTTGCTAGTGAAATCTTTGAATTTTCTACCTTTTGGTTGTGTTGATTTTTCTTCAACTTGTACAACCGCAATATCTTCTTTTCCAGGATAATCTACAATTTTAGTAACTTTATAGAGTCCACCACCGTTATTATAAAAACCATTAGGATGTGCTTTGATTTCATCACCGACTTTCATGTGATAAGTAACATGTTTATTGGTAATGATTGTATGATTTCCAACTACAAAGCCTGTTCCTGCGCCCATCCATGTAACACCACTGTATGGTGCAACATTCGTATTGGTAATTAATTTCACACTATTTTCGGCTTTAGCCGTTTGTTGAATACCCTCAACCACTGTTGTGCCGACGCCAGTCACTGATGTTAAAATCGTCAATGCCGCAATACTTTTGATGATTATATTTTTATTCATTTTTCTGCTCCTCTAAATATTCGTATAAATATAAGGTTAGGTTTTTGAAGTTTTATTTTTTAAATCATTTCGAATAAATAGAATCACAGAGATGTTTAAAATTGTTGATTTTGTTGTTAATTTCTAAAAATCATTTATCAATGTATGGATGGATGATTTATTTTGCTATGTTATCTGTGATGAATTTCTTAATTTCAGTCGTTAAATATACGCTGTATGACTCTTTTTTAGAATGACCAATTTGGTCTCCACTATATAAAACGCCCACAACTTCATTTTTATTGTTAAAGACTGGTGACCCTGAATTGCCACCTTCAGCAAATGCATCTGATACTAATTTATCTCCATTAATTGATAGTACTGTTCCTGTTGATTGATACATATGATGTTTATTTTTATATGGAGCTGGATATCCAACAATAGCAATTCTTTCATTCGCTTTAACTTCTGATGTCAGCGTTAGGATTTCAGTATTTTCACCAAACTTTTTATTTTTTGGGTAAACTGAATCTTCTTCAACTTGAACAATAGCTAAATCTGCCGAGCCTGTATATGGGATAACTTTTTTTACTTTATAGTATCCACCTGTATCATTTTCGCCATTCGGGTGGGCAAGAACAGTACTGCCTACTTGAACATCTTTCGCGACATGTCTATTTGTTAAAATGGTATTTTTACCTACTACAAAACCTGTACCTGCACCTACTCTTAATATGCCTTTGTATGGCGAAATACTAGTATTCGTTATCTTCGTCACATTATGTTCAGCTTTGGCTGTTTGTTGAATACCATCAACCACTGTTGTGCCGACGCCAGTCACTGATGTTAAAATCGTCAATGCCGCAATACTTTTGATGATTATATTTTTATTCATTTTTCTGCTCCTCTGTTTATTCATGATGCTTTTGATATAGACGTTTGCTTTTTATGTTATATTCGACCGATGTTTTTCATTAAAATTATTGAACACATGCTCATGGTGTATATTTAAATTTGTTTAATGTTCAATGTGTTTTTGAATAAAATCTTTGATTTGAGGCGTAAAGTATACGGCACCATTATATTCAGAACCAATTTTTCCAATACCGCCATACACCACACCTATGACCTCATTGTTAGAATTTAGAACTGGTGATCCTGAATTCCCGGGTTCAATGTATGCATCAAAATTTAAAATATTGTCTTTGATTCTTTTTATAGTTCCTGTAGATTCAAACTGTTTAAAACTATTTTGAGCAGGTAATGAGTAACCAATAACTTTAATTTTGTCATCAACTTTAGCATCTTTCGCAAAATTGAATGCTTGGACATTTTCATTAAAATTAAAGCCTTTTGGTCCACGTTCGACTGCTTGTTCTTCAATATTCATGACAGAGATGTCTTCATCACCCGGATAATCAGAAATGCTTTTAATTTTATATATACCACCATTTCCTTTGTCACCGTTTGGATGGGCAGTAATTCTATCGCCAACTTTATAATCTTTTGATACATGTTTATTGGTGATAATTGTATTTTTTCCAATTACAAAACCTGTCGCATCTTTAAATGAAACGACGCCATTATATGGAAAAATATTTGTATCTTTAACTTGCGTAACATTCTTCTCTGCATTTGCTATTTGTTGTGTCTCTTCAACGACTGCAGCATTTATTCCAGTTACTGAGGTTAGAATGGCTAATGCTGCCATGCTTTTAATGACTATATTTTTATTCATTTTCAAGCTCCTTTACAATTCGAGATATGTTGCAACGCTCGTTTAAAGTCAATTTGTTTATTTATCTATGTTTTCTGCAATGAATTTTTTAATTTCTGGTGTAAAGTAGACGCCATATGCATTTCTGTTATCATCATTTTTTACATCAGAAGCAAAATGAATACCAACTAATTCGTTGTTGCTGTTTAATACAGGTGATCCAGAGTTTCCGCTTTCAGTATGCGCTGAATATACAATACTGCTACCTTCTACTGACATCACAGGGCCAGTTGACTCATATAAAACATATTTATTTTTGTATGGGTGTGGATAACCAATCACTTTAATTCGCTCACCAGCTTTAGCCCCTGCCGCATATTTGAATGGCGTTACATTATCATTAAAATTAAAGCCTTTTGGTCCACGTTCTATTGCACGCTCTTCAACTTGAATGACTGATACATCTTCTTTACCTGGATAATTAATAATCTTTTTAATCGAATAAATACCACCATTACCTTTATCACTATTTGGATGTGCAGTAATACGATCGCCCACTTTGTAATTTTTCGACACATGTTTATTTGTTAAAATAGTATTCTTTCCAACTACAAATCCAGTTGCACTTTTAAAAGCAACTACACCAGTATATGGAAAAATATTAGTATCTTGAATTTTTGTGACATTATTTTCTGCTTTGGCAGTTTGTTGAACTTCCTCAACCAATGTTGTTCCAATACCTGTTACAGATGTTAAAATTGTTAATGCTGCTAAACTCTTGATGACTACGTTTTTGTTCATTTTAAGTTCCTCTTTTTTAATTATTTTGATATCTAGATACATAATTCAGTATATTTAGTTAATTATGTAACCGTTTTCTTAACCATTTTTTAAAAAATCAACTTCACGAATGAATTGATGATACTTATTTTTCAATATTATTTTGAATAAATTCTTTTAATTGTGGTGTGAAATAAACACCGAAATTCTTTTCAGATTCATCTTTTCCACTACCTGCATATAAAATACCAATCAGTTCATGTTTAGAATTCAATACAGGAGATCCTGAATTACCTGGTTGTGCATACGCATCAAATTCCATAAACGTTCCACTGATATGGTTAATCGTTCCTGTCGATTCAAACATTTTATATTTTGTTTGTGCACCCTTTGGATAACCAATAACAGAAATTCTATCTTTCGCTTTTGCTCCGTCTGCAAATTTTGTATAACTAACGTTCTTATTAAAATTCAAACCTTCTGTACTTGTTTCATGAACATGAACTATCGCAAGGTCTTCTTTTCCGGGATATTCTACAATGTCTTTAACGTCGTAGTTTCCTCCGCCTTTACCTTTACTCGAATGATGTGCTGATACTCTATTTTTAAAAATATCATTACTTTTAGCGATATGTTTGTTAGTTACGATTGTATTTTTACCAACAACTACACCAGTACCACCCGCAAATGCTACCACTGAATTGTATGGTGCCTTAGTTGCATCGGTAATTTCTTTGACATTCTTTTCTGCTTTGGCAATTGAATGAGGCTGATTAGAAATATTTTCAGCGAAACCAAGAGATGTTAAAATAGTTAAAGCAGTTAAACCTTTAACCATTACATTTTTATTCATATTTTACCTCCTTCCAAATTTATTTTTATAGTTAATGTATCTAGATACACATTTACTATATACATTTTATATAAAAATATTAATTAAATATTAATTAACTACTTATTAACATTTTATTAAATAATTATACATGAATTGACTCATTTGTTTAAATATGCTTAAAACTCAATATCACGCAATTAAAATTGACTTTTTAGGATTATTTTGGTCTTAAATATTAATTATTGAATTAAAATTGTAATATTTATTCGGAAATTAGGTAATTGAAAATATATGGCGGAATGGTGAACAATTCATGTATTTAAAATCTTTCACTTTATTATGTATTGTGTTTAACAATATTATTAGCGATTAGTTCCCCTATTATTTATGACAATATGCAGTCAATCAATGAAACATGTATGTATGAGTATATTTGGAACTAGTAATGTATTGTTAATTATTGAAGATGATTGAATTATGGAATTTTTTTCGAGATATGTTATTTCGGGGATCAGATTTTGCGATTTCGCCTTGGATAGAGTAGTTGCGATTTGTAAATACGTTTTTCAGGTTCGATTCAATTTCGTTGTTAAGATAATATGGATTAGTTTCACTGACATGTTGATGCATGTCTTTTTTGTTCTGATAAAGTATAAAATGTTTACTTAACATTACTTAGTATGACACCTGCTAATTCAAACATTATTTGAGACATTCTTTTCAAATTAATTATAAATTTTTACCTATAGACTAGTTTGATATTTATCTACATCTCAAAATTCTCATCAACAATCTTTCACATCCAACATTTTTACTTTAGTTTTTATAATTCAAAACAACAAAACTATGTTAAAAAAATATTCTATTTTTTAGTTAATAGATAGTTAATACATTTTTGATATTTAGTTAATTGTTCTTTTAAAAAAATATTATTATATTTGCATTGTAAACGTTTACAATATAAAAAAAGGAGCAATTAAAATGAATACAAAATTTTTAGGTAAAACATTAGTAGCAAGTGCTTTAGTATTAACAACATTAGGAACAGGCTTACATTCTTCATACTTAGGATTAGATACAAATAAAGTTGTTAAAACAGCTAAAGCAGAAGAAAAAACAAATACAGTGATTTGGCAAGGAGTTAAAAAGTCACTAATAGATTCAAATATAATTAGTGGCAACCAAGGAGAAACCGTAAAAATATCTTTTTTACTAAATAATGGACAATCCACAAGTATAGAATCTACTGCAAATCATGACAGTTTTACTAATACTTCAAATAATTTTTCTAAACTCACTCAAATTGATATAAAAAAAGAAAACATTCCTGGTGATGATTTTAATACGACTGTAGACGCAAATAATACATGGAAAAACTTAACTTCCAGCCTAGTATCTAATGGATTAGCAGAGAAAGGTCAAACAGTTAGTATTTACAGCAAAGATACAAGTACAGTAATTACCGCTAAAATTGGTGAAGACTTCAATGATCATAAAGGCTTTTACTTAAATAAAAGAGACATCAATAAAATCACAATTGAATAAACCTTAAATTCAAATTTCCTTAATTTATAAAACATTAATAACTAACCCTTTCTTACAAACCACCTAGCCCATAATATATTAAAACGTCATTTTTATTTCAAATAGCGGAAAATAAAAAAACCATTCCGCATTAACTTTGGCAAGTTGGAATGGTTAAAAAAATATTTTAGAAGCCAGCGTTTGGCTTGCTTTGACGACATGTTCGCGCATGTCGTCTTGTTTTTACATTTATATAATAACACGCAATTCAATAAAATGTCTAATCAATAAACCTCAATTACATTCAAATTCAAAAACTTTTCACCTAATATTCATCGCTTAAATAAACATTACGTTTAATTAACCAGACATTGTCAATCGCGTCTAATACCCCTGCTGTCCGAAAACAAAATTATTTTGTATTCATATTTAACTGTTCACTTTCCTCCCTTTTCAACGCAACTAAATTTCTTTTACCGTTAGCGCCCCAATCTTTAATCTTTAATCTTTAATCTTTAATTGTTCTACCGCTCCATTTATTGAATCCTTTAAAGAGTAAAACTGCCAATAGCAACGTGATAATAATATAGATTACCATTGTCATCATCACTGGTATATTTCCTTCAATATACATATATACATAACGCGTAGCATATGTTATTGGTAAATAGAACCACGAATGATCTCCAAGCACTTCTAATCCAAAATAAACGTTAAATATAAACATTAAAACGCCGACAACAATAGCCAATACATCTTTAATGAAAATACTAAAAATAAAAAGTAGCAGTAATATAATTACATTGAAAAACAATGATACGCCTATAAACATAAGTGTTATTTTCATATCATGTGAATGCCACAATAAATTAATTGATACTAATAGAATACATACGGCTGTAATAGTATAAGTAAAAATCATTGATGCAATTAACCAATTTAACCTATTAGCTTTTCCTAATATATGATTAAAGTGACCAATATTTTCTTCAAAATTGATGACTTGATAGACGTTTATAGAAATTAATAGTGATGTAATTGCATTAAAACTCGCTGTAAACAAACTTATTTGTCGACCATTCCATAAATTTACGTTTAAATACCAATTTATAAATAATATAAACAATATGGTTACAATAATGGGTACAAATGTGAGCGCTTGCTTAGAAAATTTCAATTTACATGACTTTAATTCGTTAATTATCATTTTAATCGCCAACTTTTCTTATTATTTAAAAATGTTACTATCGCGAAAATAATGATGCTAACAATAATCGAAATATATAAGGCATTGAGATCATTAAAGTATTTTGAATTATGGTTTACAACTAAACCATTAGGTAGTATACCAAGCGTAATAAGCGGGATTCTCTGCATTATCCCCCACGGTAACACCCAAAATAAACTCTTCAATGTTAAAAACAAGACACAAATGACTGATAATACTAAGTTTATTAATATTGATACGAACACACCAAAGTATCGAGTTAATAAAAAGTTGAGCGGTATCAATGGTAGAGATACTACATACATCAACAATATTGTCACCAATAACAACATAGCATTAACCGGATGTGGATTAATAATTAGGTCACCTATATAAGCAATAATAAATACTAAAAAGCAATGTACCAAAAATGCTATTGATAAAATGAAAATCTTTGCTCTTATTTCTTTTGTAATCGACCAATTATTACTTAAGTAATAATTAAATGATTTATTTCTCATTTCAATTTTAAATAACGAATTACAAGCCATACATAATACAATCGGGATGAAAGCAATTGGCCAAATATTAAATAGTAAAGTTATATATGGTGACACACTATTCGCTGTTCCCGTATTACTTTTGGCGAATAAGACTGTGAAAATAGCAAAACAAAGAAATACCAGCGGACTTATTAATAAAACATACATACTGAAAGAATTTTTAAATTTGATACCTTCTATCTTTAAATGTATCATTTGTAATCTCCTTTCGTTATTTTGAAGAATATCTCTTCTAAGTTTTCATCTTTGTTATTTCTTTGCTGATATTTTAGCTCACCCTCATGAATAATACCGATATGATCTGCTAAAACTTGGATTTCAGATAAAATGTGACTTGAAATAATAATACTAGTACCTTGTTCTGTTAATAATTTTAGAAGTTCTCTAAGTTCTTGGATTCCATATGGGTCTAAACCATTAGATGGTTCGTCTAATACTAAAATTTCTGGCTTTTTAATTAATGCCATTGCAATTCCAAGTCTTTGTTTCATACCTAAAGAAAAGTCCTTAACCTTTTTCTTTTTATCGACATTTAAATTGACTAAGCTTAAAACACTATTAATTTCGCTGAAATCAACGCTTTCATTTAAACACACAATTTTCAAATTATCTTGTGCACTTAAATGATTATATGTCGCAGGTGTTTCAATAAGCGAACCAACTTTGTGCAAATCATTTCGTGTCATTGGTCTATTATCTAATTTAATTTCCCCTGAATCTTGTTGAAGTATGCCACATATAATTTTCATAAGTGTCGTTTTACCGGCTCCATTAATACCAAGTAATCCATAAACTTCGTTATTTTCTAAAGTGATATTAATATGCTTTAATACATCTTGATTTTTAAACCGCTTCGAAATGTTTTCAGTAACTAATTTTGCCATAATCAAAAACTCCTTTGATTTATTAACTTGCTTTTTGATTTGCTACATTTAATGCTTTATACACATCAAGCTCACCATGCCCATATCTACTAAATGGTTTATTATTCTTAGATGTCCCATGCTGATATAACAATTCAATCGCTTTATCTGGATGTTTTTCAAGATGATATTTATCAATGATTAAAGCTAGTGCTCCCGAAACTTTAGGTGTGGCTAATGAAGTTCCAGCTTGATAAATATATCTTCCGTTATTGGCAGTAGTTAAAATGTTCTCCTTATGCATATACCCTTCATTCATCCATTTATCCACACCGAATTGATTTAAATAAGCAAATGATCCTCCGGGCGCAGCAATATCTGTATAATTCATACCAAAATTGGAAAACTCAGATAGATTACTCTTTTGATCTGTAGATCCTACTGTAACGACATTGTCCATAGATGCAGGAACATCTTTCACTTCGCCATTACCTTGATATTCACGCTGTAATTTTAGTTTCTGTTTGTCATTGACATCAATACCATCATTACCAGCTGCAGCAACAACGATAGATTTTTTCTTCTTGGCGTAATTGATTGCTTTCTGTAACGCATCGTATTCTACTTTTTCATCTTTTCTAAATGTTTGATGGTCATTTTTGTCCAAAATAGTATAACTACCAACACTAATATTAATGACTTGATTTCCATCATTTGCAGCTTGAACAATCGCTTTTGATACCCAAAGCAGTTCTGTTTTTTTACTACCAAACACGCGATACATTGTAAATTTGTTATTCGGTGCAACACCTATTAACTTACCATTAGCACTCGTTTGACCCGACACCATCGTGCCATGTCCTTTCCTATCATTGACATCGTGAACATCACCTGTTTCCTCCGGTTCAGTACCTCTAAAACCGTTTAAAGGTACTAAATTTTTAGAATCAGTCGAGAAATTATTTTTCAAATCGTCATGGTTTTTCATCACACCTGTATCTATGATTGCTATTTTTGTGTTAGCCTGTTTTGGCAAATCATCATACGATGCACCATTATTGGTTATTTTATTCATATCCCATTGTCTTGAAAATAATGACTCATTTGATGTTCTGTCTATTGTTTTCTCGCTAGTAATACAAGTTGAACATGTGGCATTGATATATTTAATATCATTTTTATAGTTTGCTAAAGCATTAGCATGCATTTTCGTCATTTTAATCTGTGCCACATGTAATTCCGGTATATTATAGACAACGTTTAAGGACTTCTTTTTAACTAACTTGTTAAATGTTGCTGTATTTTTGTATTCAACACTGTAATATAGTTCTTCTGACGCTGATGCATTACTCATTGTAATAGATATTAAAAGACTCAATATTATTAAACTAATAATAGCGCGCTTTATGATTTTCATATTCTAATCTCAAATGAATTCCAGAACTTTATATGGTTCAGGTGCGACAACATTCTTTTTAAATGTTTTTGACGCTAATTCATAACTTTCTGAAATATTTGCTGGATATATTGATACACCATAATCTTTTAATAATCGAATATTATTTTGAGTAACTGGATTTTCCCACATTCGTAAATTCATATTTGGAAATATAGAAAGTTTTTCAAAAGCTGTATGACAAATAGTTAATAATAAATTGTCACATATACCATTTGCAATTTTATTAATCGTATTAGAAGTCGCAGGTAAAATAATAATCTTGTCATGTTTATTTGCTATATCTACATGATTTAAAAAAGGGTCTTCAAATTCGTCATAATAGTTATCGCAAAATTGCTTTAATATTTCACCATTAATAAACTTTCTACCGTTTGTTGACGCGATTACATTTACTTCATCAAATTTTGATTTTAATTCAATAATATAGTGGCTAATATTGATACTATTAACTGAGCCACACAAACAAATCAATACATTTTCTCCCATGATATACGCCTCCATTCAGCTAATTAAAAACGCATTGGTCCAATTTTTTTCATTGAGAATTTTTGTATTTTTCAGTGTCATCAATGTTAGATAGACCCCTAATTCACCTTCTAAAAGGCCAACTTTCCTACTTTTAAATACATCTTGCTTATTTTCATTAATGTCTATAAAATTCACCAGATAATCTTCCTTATAATGAGAAATCAGTTTATTTATTAATACAGTGATATAATCAGACACTTCATTTAATTCAAAATTCAAATTCATAATTGTTAACATTAATATTTGTGATGACAATCCATGACAAATAGTTGGACTTATTAAATTTTCATCTTTATCATTTACTACTTGTAGCATCACTTTTTTAGACATTTTAATTATTTCATCATCTTGTAATGCTTGGCCGATTAAAAACAACGTCGTCATTACACCCGTATTGCCATAACACCAACCATTCCGAATAAAATTGAAATGATTACGTTCAGAAATTAAATCGTAACGCTGCAACCATCTTTCGTGGTTACAAAATTTTTCGTCCATGATAAATTTGTACATGTCTTTTAATATGTGCTGATGATTTTCAATCGTAATTCCTTTAATCACGCATAATGCAAATAAAGACATCGGTCCTAGCACTCCATGTGCAAGGCCAAGATTGATATTACCTTCAGTAAAATAATTTTTATCAGACTCTAAAAATTGACTTTCTTGTGGGACTACCCAGCTATTTTTAGAATATTGAATATCTTTAAAGTATACTAATATGCTTTTTAATGCTTTAACATTAAATTCATTCTCATCTACTCTATTTAGCAAATATCTCCCTATCCCAGCTAATCCACTGACAGTATCATAATTTAATGGATTTAATGGTTCTTGTAATATTTGATCAAATTTATTTTCTATTTCATTTACAATGTGACCATCAATATTATTTAAAATATTTTGATAATTTTTGCCATTTTGCGATGCTAAATCCATTGAAAATGCAATACCTGAAAGTCCACCAAACAAAGAATTGTTATATTGACCACTCTGTAAATATGGTGCTAATTTCATGATGTACTTATGCACAATTTGCTCAGTATTAATATCGAAAACTTTTTGATAAGCATCTAAAAACAAAATGATACCTGGTATACCATGTGATAAAGTTGAAGGTTCAAAATAATCGGTTTCAGTAGATGCTTTTGAAATGAAATCATCTACTTCTGAAATCTCTTGAAACTTCTTCTTCAATATTAGATTCATATCAATCATTTTTGTCACCACACCAATGCTTTTGAGTTTTAACAATTTCTTTTACAATAGATAAAACAAATGTTTCTTGATCCTTATCAATGCCAAATATTCGATTGCAGCGCATATGAATTAAGCTGCCAATAATCCTTGACCTTTTAGTAGTTAAAGTTTTTTTAAGCCCTTCATTTAATTTGCTCAAAATTTGGTTGCCATCTTTTAAAATTCGATAAATACCACTATAGTGTTTAGCCATATATTCAAAATTATTAGCAGGATTACATATAGTTACAAGTTCATTTTTAAAAGGTCTAATATCTTTACTTTTAAATGATGTAGGTACATAGTTATTAACAATTTCCATACGCTCTTCATTAGAAATTGAAAACATCTCAAATAAATACATTATTGAAATAGCAACAATATATGGTCGATCAAACTTAAAATCATTTTCAATAATATTGACAGCTAAATTCGTGTCATATTCAAAGAAGGCTTCTATTTCATTAATCGTGTTCTTTCCACCATATCTAAAAAATTCTGGCTCGTATGATACAAATTCATAATCTGAAACTTCTGTCGTTTGTCGAACATGTGGTAACCAATTCTTCAAGATGCTGTATATTTCTGCGTAATTTTCGTCATTCCTGAATAACCTCAACTTTAAAATGTCACCTTGTTTGATATAACGCATTAAAAAATATTGATCTATATCTCCCTTATCTTTAAGATGTTTTACAAATGGATACAAATTGTCGATGATAAATGTATCTTGCGATGGCTTATCGATATGAATATGTAATGCAAACCAGTCTTTGTCATATTCAATATCTGTATTTTTATATTTTGGAATTTCGATTTCGGGTCCACGATAAGATGATTTTTTATAAATTGGTGTAACAATTTCATACACATGATCATTCTTTGATTGAGGTGAAAATGATTCTACTAAACGTACACGTTTATGCTTCTTATATTCTTTCATCAATAAATATCTATGATTAGCTAATGATAAATTTAGTAGAAGCTTGTTATCTCCATAAACTAAATTCACGATATTAGGTATATTGAATTGTTCTTGATATTTCAAAAATTGTTGATCCCATTCTTCATTTTTAGGTAAAGGTAATACCATCTCGTTAATTTTCCAATATGCTGGTTTAAGAATGACATTTTTATATCTGATTCGTGGTGAATAACTAAATGAATCAATACTCACATCATTCATAGGTTCAATGCATTTCACAGATTCCATTGAAATTTCTCGTAACAATCGATATAAATTACATTCTTTTAAAAAGTTATACATATTGTTTGATTCAAATAGTACCCTTTTATTTAGTTGGCTAGAATATAAATATAATTTGTTAAAGGTAGCACCAACATAAATATCATCTAAGGTAAGCTCATACTTTGAATAACTATTACTACTTCCTAAATTCAATGAATATTCGTATGAGTCATGATTAGTTAATACATTATGATTTCTCGGATATTTCGGTATGTTATTTATAGAAATCATTTCTACATTGTCATCACATATCATCTTCTGATAATAATGTCCTTTTTCATGTTCTAATTTTGCTAAAGTTTCAGTATCAATTAAATGATGAAATCGCCCAAATGTAGCGCCAGCATTAAAAGACGCCGTTAAAGGACTAATAACAATGATCTCATTGTACTGATTGTAAAAACGTCCTAAATAAAGTTCAGCATAAACATCTGCACTCATTGGCGCATGATAATGATTGATTTCATTATCGTTAATCAATGACTCTACATCTTTTTCATTTATGACTATCTCATCGTTATTTCTCAAGGCATGTAAAAATTTTTGCTTAAGCATTACAATATTATTTCCATCGGTTTCTTCTTCTTGAAAAATTGTTGTCCCGAAACCTGTTATATCTGAAATCAAATCTTTAATATTCACGAGTTGTTCAAATCCATACTTTTCAATAAAACGGTTGTGAAGAACTTTCAAATCTGTGAATCCAATATTATTTCTTGATAAAAGCCACAATAAGTACGCTGCTTCAGATATATTTGTTGCTATATCTTGATGTAAATAATTGTTAATCATGTCAATTTTGGTATCAATTTGAAGATAGTTTTTACATTTGAATAGTGCCTTCATATGATGAATAATGTCTTTATATAATTCCTCGCCAAATCCAATTTCAGTTTTTTCATAAGCTAATATCAATTTCTGGATTTCTCTAATTTTTTTCACAAAATCATCATTATGTAAAGAAAGTTTATTTAAAATATAATTTAAATTATCGCTATATGATAACGGTGGTCTGATTGTTGAATATATAATTTCCTTTGAGACAAGATTATGGATATATACTTTCACTTTAGTAATATCATTAATTTCAAATTCTTGATTTATCTTTTCAGCTAAATTTGAAAAAGTAATATTATTATTCGTCACAGTGGTTTTGATGAATACGAGTAATTCGCTATTTTTAATGGAAAAAGATGTATCTTTATTGTTGTTTAAATAAATAGCACTTTGTTCATTTAAATATATTCGATCATTGATAATATGTGCTTTACTATTCCAAATAACTTTCAAATTTTGATAATATTCATCAATACTCTCAATATAACTAACCAGTTTATACAACCATTCGCCATCGACTTTCACATATTTTTGAATACTATTTCCAACTTTAAGACGTGTTGGTTCATTTACAAAATGCCCCAAATTAATACCACTTAATAATCCAAATGGAGTTGGACGTGTTGACATTCTAATTAAATATTTTAATAAACTTTCTTTAGCATCTCTAACCTTCTTGTTATCGCCATCAAAATTTATTTCTTGTAAAGTACAATATAAGTTAAATGTTGTTGTTAGGATTGATTCTTTCATCTGAGCATTTAATTGTAAGTCGCTATATTTAATTTGTTCAGTATTTAAAAATAAATTGAAAAATTCAACTGATAATAAAGGTGTTCTAATCATACAAATACTTGACGGTTCGTAAATAGTGTTCATTTGTAAGCACCTCACATATTTGAATAGACAAATAGAGCCCTTTCAGGCTCTATTTGCTGTAATCTTAACAGCAGAAGCTATTAAAACTACCAGTCTTAGCACAACCAGGAGTACATAAACTATGACTTGTAATACGTTCGTCACCTGCTGAATCATTTGAGTTATTGTTTGCTTTAACTTGCACGTCTAAATCAAGAACTTTTTCCATAGATAAAACCTCCTATTATTAGTTGAAGTTAAGGCCTACTTCAATTGTCATATTATCCCTTTTCACACAACAAATCAATAAATTATATAATTATATTTTGTGAATTTTTTGTAAACACTTATTAATTTAGTAATACTATTTTGATAATTAGATTTTTGTGTTTTTTTATTACTATTTATTTTCACTAATAATTTTGCATCTAAGTTCATAATTTTAAATTTATTGATGAATTTTTTAATAGATTAATCAATTCATTTATACAAATACTTAGATATTTTTATCTATCAATACTATTACGAATTTGGAGATGGCTGCTTGAGATTAATTAATAGATATTTATGCAGTTTTGTTCTATTTATACAAAATTTAGCAAATAATAATTGAAGTTATTTTAAAGATGAGGATATAAACATATAATTTCAATGACTTGATTATTTTCTTAAATGACATGTTCTAAGAGGGTCAATATAATAACCAAAGCTTGTCATTACTTATATGTAAAGATAGAGGCTAATTACATAATCCTAACTTATTTAACAGGAAGTCATGAAAACTATATTACAACTAAAAGTATAACTTTCCATCACCAAAGTCAGAATTTATTGAAACACTCAACTGATAATATAGAAGGCTAATTATAAAAATACCTGGCGATTAATAAACTGTTTCCGTTTTTTAGCACTTAATATATTTAAAAAGACAAATAGAGCCCTTTCAGGCTCTATTTGCTGTATCCTTAACAACAGAAGCTGTTAAAACTACCCGTCTTTTCACAACCAAAGCTACAAAAAAGATGGCTAGTTATTCTTTCGTCACCCGCTGAATCATTAGTGTTGTTATTTCCTTTAACTTGCACGTCTAAATCAAGAACTTTTTCCAAAGATAAAACCCCCTATTTAAAAGTTGAAGTTAAGACCCACTTCAATTGTCATATTAATCATTACCACACAATAAATCAATGAATTTAATAATAATTATTTGTTATTAATTTGTAAATCGTCATTAATTTTATGGTACTATTGTTAGTTTAAACAAATAATGTAACTTCTTTTTTTAATATGTTGTGAATATTTTTTGTTTAACTCTTAAATTTCGGGTTTAACTTCCTCTATTTCTAACAGTTATACTCCAGGATTAGTTTCTTTAGAATCCGTACCGATTAATTTAACAGTATGGTTTTGCCAGTCAACTTCATAAGTAGATGTAAACGTTACTGTATTTTGATTTTTGTAGTTATTACCAACCCAGTGTAGTCGATTCCATTGATTAGTATATCTATCCATTTCTCTTTGGTAAGTTACTTTGATTTTAGATTTTTTTGTATCATTTTGTTTATGAGAAAGTACGCTTATAAATTCTGGGTTAAAGTTACCACGCGCCAATAAAGGCATTTGATGTGTTGGCAAGAAATTTTGTCCAGCATTTGAACTACTTTGTCTACCACCTAAAAACAGTTCATTACCATATGTTGGGTCATAACTATCTCTACCATATGGTCCCCAACCATTATTCATAATTTTGTGCGCCTCAACACCCCAGCCAATTGATTTATGATTTGTTTTTCTATCAATCGTAGTTCTGTAACTTTCTTGTTTATAATTTATCGTTTCTGAAAATGATTTTGATCCATTTAATCCACCTGATAAGCCATTAGATATATTAATATCTCCGCCATAAGAATAACCTAATGTTTGTTGAACTTGGAATTCTTCATTTTGATTTTTAGGTGCATAGTCAACAACATTTACAGCATCATTTGATTCTGAACTAACCGAAACATTATACTTACCGCCCCAATAAAACTGTGAGTAATTGTAATCTTTTGGATTAGGCTTTTTATAACCTGAATTAATGTTTCCGGCTGCCTTAAGTACTAACGTATCTTTGTCATAACTTTTATCCTTAATGAAATTAAACGTTAAAATTTGAGAAATATTCAATTTATCATTATCAGATGTTGCTGTTGTTTTGTATAAAGTGATTTTGTCATCTACTTTTTTCTCGCTTACAGGTGTGATATGTTGAGCTGCATCAACTGTATTCGATAGCAAAAGCAGTGCAATTGATGAAGCAACTGATGATTTGACTAATTTTTTCATTTTCATATTAATTATGTCCTTTCACTTTAATTTCGTGTGTTTTCCAATTAACTTCATATCTAACTACAAAGTTTCTATTTACAAATGCATTATGCTTTCTTTCTGCGTAAATACCAGTTCTAGGGAATAAAGTCGCATATGTAATATCTAAGTTTCTACCATATGAAATTTCAAATTCACTCGTATCACTTGAACCTTTTTCATGTGATAGTGTAGTGATAAATGATGGATTAAAGCCACTTTGAACTAAAGGTGGCAATTGATTATCAGGAGCAAAATATTCTCTTGCTGAACCTGTTGGACCATTTGGACTTTGTACGAATAAATATCTATCATGCGCAGATTTTTTACCATCAGGCGTAACAAATTCGTTTGCTTTAACACCCCATTTAACAGATTTTGAGTTTTGCTTGTCTACTTCACTGACATAACTCTTTTGGGTATAACTAATTGTTTTAGAATAATTAAATGAGCCATTGCCACCTATAGATGGTGCTGACTGGAAATTACCTCCAATGTTATATCCTAATGTTTGACCAACATCAGTAGTTTCTATTTTGTTTTTAGGAAGGTAATTGATTAAGCTAACATTTGGATCTTTAGTCGTCAGTCCTATATTATATTGGAATGGCCAAATCATTCGTTTAGTTAATTCATATCCACTACCCTTCACATCTGAAAATGAAGTTCTGGAATTAATAAAACCTTGCATTTTAACAATTAAAGCGTCTTTGTTATATTTTTTATCTTTTACAAAGTCGAATTGAACATTTTGAGTAACGCCCCATTTCTTACTACTTACATCCTCCGTACGTTTGATTACTTCAGCACCATCACCAATATTCTCTATATTAGTATTTGCTCTAGATTCTTGAATCGGAGATGCTAAAGGTGCAATCAGTCCTACTGACAAAGTTGCAGCTAACATTTTTTTCTTAAACATAAGTTTCACTTTCTTTCTATATAAATTTTTAATACAAATTTATTCTAGATTATTTCACTTATTTATAAAATTAACTGTTCATTAAAAAATAAAATGCTATAAAATATTAAAAATGACACAATTTATTCATTTATGCTGCTGAAAACCGGTCATTTTGGCGCAACCTTCATTACCTTTAAATAGTTCCCTTTATATTCGAACAATATGATAAAATTACCGATACTCAATCTTTTCTCTGTAAAAATAAAAACGAACTTTAATCAAATCTTCAAAAATAATGTTTGTATTATCACAAATAATCTATAATTGAATTTAAAATTAACTGATTATTAACTATTGTCCGTTAAACGAAGATGATTACTTCGTATACTGTTATAACTGAAATGTTCTATATATCATTTCGTAATATCGCTTACTTCATCTAAAAAAATTTAATGCTATGATTTAGTCTAATTAAAAACATATATATATTTACTATGAACTAAAATTTCACTTTAAAAATAAAAAACCATGATTTCGAAGTCTTCATAAACTGAAGCTTCTACTCTCATGGCAATTTATACTATGATATTCAATTATAATGCCTAGTCTCATAGTAAACGGCTACTACATTCGCATGTACTTCGTTTTACTGTCCACGCATGGTCGTTGACTTATTTATATTATAATATAAATATTTTATTTTTCAATACTTAATTTTAAAAATCCCCTATGAAAATGTTGATGAGCTACATCTTTAAATCTTATTATACATTGTATAAAATTATATTGCGAGGTAGTAAATTGATATTATACACTTTTGGTTGTGTATGCATCTCACCTATCTTTTTTGCTTTTTTCAAATAAGAAAGTATTAAAAATTAATGCCTATACAGGAACAGACATGGCTAAACTTGATTTAAATAGTCTTGACGACGAGCACGTAAAATTATTAATAAATGAATTAAAATATCCAGAAACTCATATCGATGTAAATGAATTAAAAACAATAGTTGCTAGTCGAATAAATGAAAGGCAAGAAATAATAAGTTTTAAGTTAGGAATAAAGTACTTATTAACAATAAAAAGAGGGAACATAGAAAAAGATAGGTTTTCAATTTCAATCATTTTCAAAGATACCTATCACACCCTAGTTAGAATAGATATTAACGGTGGTACTCACGATAATCCAGATGGAACAATCGCTCCGAAAAGTCATATTCACATATATAATGATAAGTATGATAAAAAGGATAGGTTTGCTTATGAAATTAACTTGAAAGATTTCCCCGACATCTATAACTTGTATAATGTGTATATGTCGTTTTTAGAGTATAATAATATAAAAGACCTTGAATAAAGGAGGGATAATATGACTACATTTGATGCTAAAAAATTAAAAAAAGAATATCTTGATTGGTATAATCAGACCTTAGAGTTTTCTAATTTATCAAACAATGTAGTAAGAATAGATACTCCTTTTAAAGATAATTCTTTAGATAATTTAATAATTTACGCTTTATACGATCAGTCCAGAGACATGATTACACTGACAGATGACGGCTATACTATATTTGATTTAGAAAATAATGGTATTTCTTTAAATAAATCAAAAAAACGTAAAAAGATTTTTGAAGAGCACCTTTCAGCTTACGGTATTAAATATAACGATAAAACTCACGAAATTTTTGTTCAAACTAACTTTAAAAATTTTAATAAATCGAAACATAATTTATTACAGTGCCTTATATTTGTTAATGATATGTACTTACTTTCTAATCCTAAGTCACAGAACATATTTACAGAAGATGTTGCAAACAAATTGGATGAACATAACATTTATTATGGAAGAGATTTACCTATTATAGGAAGCAGTGGTGTTGTTCATAATTTCGACTTTTTTATTAGCGCTAAGAAAAATCAAAAAGAAAAATTTATCAATGCTATTTCTAATCCTAATAATTCTATGATTATTAAGTCGAAAATAACGGATGCTATGCAAGCAAAAAAAATAAAAAGACACAGGCAAAATGAGTTTATTTTTATTTTAAATGACTCAAAAAAAGAAATAAATGAACATAATAAAAATCTTCTTCATGAAAACTATATTAGTACAATAGATTATAGCGAATTAGATGAAAAGATAGGTTTATTGATTTAATATTTATAGACGTGATAATATCAATGTTTATATTAAATGAAACGAATTTGAAAAATTCGAAACAGCTTAAGATAGCAAATTGAATAGCCTTATTGATAATGCAGAATCGTCTACACATAGCTAAACAAATTATTTGAGAATAATTATTGTTAAACTATGTGGATAGGCGATTTTATTTTGACAAGAGAAAGAAGATCATTTAGTTCATAGTTTAAGTTACAAATGGCTAAACTTTATGAAAATGGTATGACTAGAATCGAAATTATACTCGAATACGATTTAACACTCTCAATCTTCTCGAACTGAATAAATACTGGGTCATTCAATCATCAAGATAACTTAATAAGTGATGATAAATGTTCATACCATTTTGCAAATATAACCAGATACTCTCAACAAAATGTAGAGTTCAAAAATGATATATCTTCCAAAGACCGCAAACTGTAGCAGAACATGAGAACCTTGCGATTTTGAAATGGTCTAATAAATCAAATATCATTGAAACATTAATCACATAAATTAACAGTAGTCCCCTGTTCGCAGTTCTATAAATTACAAATGCAATAAAGGCTAAAGTAAACTAATTACTTTAGCCTTTATTAATAATTTAGTCGAATTTATTAAAAATCGACTAACTCCTGGTTATGCTACGCTTTTCTTTAAAATCCGCACGTAGATGCCGATTGATTATATTATAATATTATTATTTTATTTTTTCAAGCGTATATATAATATTTAATTTTCTTTAAGTAACAACTAAACATTACATTTCAAAACGATTAGGTCATGCAGATGTGCATACAACGCTTAAAACATATTCGCATTTGATTAAAGAATTTGAAGAAAATGAAACTAAATTTATAGAAAAAAAACTGAATGATTTGTTTTGTGACTAAACTTCAAAATCTTGTGACTAAAATTAAGATTAATCATCAAAAATTAGTCACATTGTGGCTAAAAAATTTTAAATGGATATAAATAAATAAGAAGTGTAAAAATGAGGATAATAGCTCAAATGCAGATATATCAAGGGTTTGAGTCTAAATTAAAAATAGCGCTTAAAATGGGTAAAACCAATTTAAGCGCCTTTACGGAAGGTAAGGGATTCGAACCCTTGAGACGCTTGTGACGCCTACACACTTTCCAGGCGTGCTCCTTCGGCCAGCTCGGACAACCTTCCTCAACAATAAATATGTAATAAAAAAACAGAAGCGATATTTCACTTCTGTTTGTATGACTCCTACGGGACTCGAACCCGTGTTACCGCCGTGAAAGGGCGGTGTCTTAACCGCTTGACCAAGGAGCCATGGCTCCACAGGTAGGACTCGAACCTACGACCGATCGGTTAACAGCCGATAGCTCTACCACTGAGCTACTGTGGAATAATAGAAAATAATGGAGCGGGTGATGGGAATCGAACCCACAACATCAGCTTGGAAGGCTGAGGTTTTGCCATTAAACTACACCCGCTAATGTAAACGATTATGGGGCGGCTGAAGGGGATCGAACCCTCGAATGTCGGAACCACAATCCGATGTGTTAACCACTTCACCACAACCGCCATGAATTAAGAATGGTTCAGGACAGAGTCGAACTGCCGACACATGGAGCTTCAATCCATTGCTCTACCAACTGAGCTACTGAACCGTAATGGTAATAATAATGGCGGTCTCGACGGGAATCGAACCCGCGATCTCCTGCGTGACAGGCAGGCGTGTTAACCGCTACACTACGAGACCTATTAAATTAAAAACTATGTATTGCGGGAGGCGGATTTGAACCACCGACCTTCGGGTTATGAGCCCGACGAGCTACCGAACTGCTCCATCCCGCGCTAATATTATTTTGAATTACCTAATTAATATACCATAATCAAAAACCTAAAGTCAAGAACTTTTTGAATTTAATTTAAATGTTATCTCTTAAATAATTACTTAAATATCGTAGCAACATGTTCTCTGTTGAACACAAATATTAGTATATTCATTTTTGTAGTATACGTCAACGACATTTTTAAAGTTTTTTGTGTAAAAAAACGCTTCTTATTCCCTTTTATCATATAAGTGTCTAATAGTTGTCATAAATAGTGTTAAAGCATTTTAAAAGGTATAGGAATTATAAAGTTTATAACGCCTATACCTTCTGAAAAAGAAATTATAAAAGCTTGTTACACCGCATATTCTTTCAGTCAGCGACTACCAATATAACATTGTAGCCCTAAGACATTGCTTGACGCCTCAATTACCACAATTTTTTTAAAATCAGCAGCTACCTACTGACACAACATAACACAACAATACATTACCTATCGTGTCATGTAATCTTGCATCCGATCTTGCAACGCTGTAAATGTTTCGAAGCCATCCTCTTCTAAGAAGTGCCCTCCATCTTCCACGATTCGCAAGTTCCCCTCTAATGCATTCATTAAACGCTGGGTCTCTTTATATGAAACGTATTTGTCATTTTTAGAACTCAATCCATAAAAATTGTCAACTTTCTTTTTAATATTATCGTAATCAATGGTTACATTACTTAAATCAATATCTAAATCTATATTTTCTGCATCTTCTTTAAAGCCCGCTATACTAAAAAAGCCTTCAATCGGCTGATCAATCATTTCAATATATTTTAAAGCTGTGATTGAACCTAAACCATGTGTTACAAAATATGTATCCTTTTTGCGTACATTAATTTGTTTCGTCATAGCTTCAATCCACTGATCCACTGTCTTCGCTTCAGGGGATTCAAAATTAAATAATGTTACGTCATATCCTTCTAAAGTTAAGTTATGCTCCAACCACTGATACCAATGATTTCTACTATTTCCATGCATAGAATGTACAATAATTACATCTGTCATCTCATTCTCTCCTTTCAACTTACTACTTCTTTTCTATTTTTAAAAAAATGACTGATTACCTATAATTGTAAAATAAAAACACCTTAATTAGAAATGTTATATCGCAAAGTGACATTTCTAATTAAAGTGTATTGTCATCATTTCAATATCATTCAAAAACAGCTAAACCTTTGTCTCTGCTTCAATTTCACAAAAATAATTCCCGCTGAAAGTATCTATATTTACACACTACTTCTACCATCATATAACTTAAAATGACTATATTTCATCAAACATTATCTAAAGGCGTCGCACCTACACCACACCATCCAACAATTAACTTACAACTCTGCGATTACTTCTTCAGCAGCAACTTTACCTTGCGTAATACAATCAGGTAGTCCAACCGCTTCAAAAGATGCACCAGTTACTCTAAGTCGTGGATATGTTTGTTTAATATGTGCTTGAATCTGTCTAATTTGTTGAATATGACCGACATGGTACTGTGGCATACTTTTCGGCAAACGATTGACAATTGTAAATTCAGGATCACCTTTAAATGTCATCATTTGACTTAAATCTCTACGTACAATCGATACTAATTCATTATCTGTATGATCATCAACCACAGTATCACCTGGTTTACCTACATACGCACGAATCAAAACCTTACCTTCTGGTGTAGTAAATGGCCATTTTTTCGATGTCCAAGTACATGCGGTAATGTCTGTATCACTTGTTCTCGCAATCACGAAGCCAGTACCATCATAAGTATTTTCAATGTCTTTTTCATCAAATGCCAATACAACAGTTGCAACAGTCGTACTATCCATCGTTTTAAAGTAATCAAATGCTGGATCTTGCCCGAACCAATTCAAAAAGACTTGATGTGGTGTTGTCACTAATATTCCATCGAATACATCTTCTTGTTGATTACTGTAGACAATTTTATATTGCTTTTGAGATGTAATAATATCATCCACTGACGTATTGTAGCGTATTGTCACACCTTTATTTTTAACATCTTGTTCTAATGCTTCAATAAATGAGCTTAAACCATGCTTAAATTGTTTGAATTGTCCTTTTGGTGCGCCAGGATATAATTGTCTTTGTTTCAGACGCTTATTTTTCTCATCCTTCATACCTTTTATCAGACTTCCGAATGCCTCTTCTTTTTCTTTAAAATTAGGAAACGTACTCATCAAACTTAATTTATCAATATCGGTACCATAAATACCACCCATTAAAGGCTCTATTAAATTCTCAAGTACCTCATTACCTAATCTTGCTCTGAAAAATGCACCAACAGAAATGTCACCATTCTGCATTTGAGTAGGTTTTTTTAATAAATCAAACCCTGCTCTTAACTTTCCAAATGGTGAAATTAATTTAGTTGTCACAAACGGTTTGATATCTGTCGGAATTCCCATAATTGATCCACCTGGAATAGGATACAATTTGTTTTTCGCAAAAATATAAGATTGTCCAGTCGTATTTGTAACAATATCTTGTTCTAATCCAATATCTTTCGCTAATTCTGTCATGATCGTTTTTCTACCTAAATAAGATTCAGGCCCTAGTTCAATCATATAACCATCTTTACGATACGATTGAATCTTTCCCCCCGGACGATTCGATGCTTCAAAGATGGTTACATCAATATTAGGATCTTGCTGTTTTAAAAAATATGCACTTGATAAACCTGTTATCCCCGCTCCTATAATAGCCACTGATTTAGTCACAACGTTTCACGCTTCTTTCGTCATTAAAATATAGACTTGATTTCATCAACAATTGCACCGATAAATAATGGATGTGTATTCGGCATTTTTGGACGATAATAATTCGCACCAATATCATCGCAAACAACTTTACATTCATAATCATTGTCATAAAGCACCTCTAAATGCTCACATACAAAACCTACTGGCGTATATATAAAGTTTTTATACTGATGTTTTTCATATAAATCACGTGTTAAATCTTGTACATCTGGCCCTAACCAAGGTGTACCTGTATTACCTTCAGATTGCCAACCAATCGCGATATGTTCAATATTAGATTGTTCTTTAATTAAAAGCGCAGTATGTTCTAGTTCTTGTGGATATGGATCATTATTCTTTTCGATTAAACCTTTTGGCAAACTATGTGCCGAAACAACTAATACCGTGTCTTTATGTTCCTCTTCCGGTATTTGAGCTAATGTTTCGTTGACTTTATTCGTCCAATATTCAATAAATTTAGGTTGTTCATAATAATGTTTCACATGTGTAAGTTGAATACCATATTTTGCAGCTTCTTCATCAGCACGTTTGTCATATGATCCTACTGAAAATGAAGAATAATGTGGTGCTAGTACTACAGTGATTGCTTCAGTAATACCATCATTGTGCATTTGTTCAACCGCATCTTCGATAAATGGTGAAATGTGTTTTAATCCTAAGTATAGTTTAAATTCAACATCTGCATATGCTTTATTTAATGCTGAAGCTAGCGCATCAGCTTGGTCATCTGTTGTACCTGCTAATGGTGATAAACCACCTATAAATTCATATCTATCTTTCAAATCTTGAAGTTCTTCTTCAGATGGACGTTTACCATGTCTAATATCTGTATAATATGGCTCTATGTCACTTTCTTTATAAGGTGTGCCATAAGCCATAACTAATAATCCCATTTTTTTAGTCATTGATAATACCTTCCTTTAAATGAATTATCTTTCATGTGCTTCAATGTAATACTATGATTATCTTTGTGTATATGTGTGTACGAATTCGCTTACTTTACGTAACGTCTCTGGTTGCACTTCTGGGAATACACCGTGTCCTAAATTAAAGATGTGTTTACCGTTCTCCATACCTTGATCTAATATTGGTTTCAATCTCTCTTCAATGACATTCCATGGTGCTAATAAAATTGATGGATCTAAATTCCCTTGTAATGTTTTAGTAACGCCTAATTGTTGAGCCTGATTAATAGACGTTCTCCAATCTAGGCCTAATACATCAATCGGTAAATCATTCCATTCATTGATTAAATGACTGGCACCTACACCGAATAAAATTACCGGCACATCATGTTTTTCTTTAACCTCACTGATTAATCGAATCATATGTGGTTTAATGTAACGTCTGTAATCCTCGACATTTAATGCACCTACCCATGAATCGAAAATTTGAATCAATTCGGCACCTGCTTCGACTTGTGCTGTTACATATTTAACAGATACATCAACTAAATGATTCATTAAAGCAAACCATGTTGCTTCATCTCTATACATCATCGCTTTTGTAAAATTGTAATTTTTCGATGGTCCGCCTTCAATCATATATGACGCTAATGTAAATGGTGCCCCAGTAAATCCTATTAGCGGCACATTTAACTTTTCTTCTGTTAAAAGTTTAATTGTATCTAATACATATGGTACATCTCGTTCGGGGTCTATTTGAGAAAGTTTCTCAACATCTTGAATTGTTTTGATTGGATTATGAATCACTGGACCAATACCCGATTTAATTTCTACATCGACACCAATTGGCTTTAATGGTGTCATAATATCTTTGTATAAAATTGCTGCATCTGTATGATAATTATCAACTGGTAAATGTGTTACATAAGCGCACAACTCCGGCTGATGTGTAATATCGAATAGTGAATATTTTTCTTTCAATT
Source organism: Staphylococcus sp. EG-SA-15 (assembly GCF_017151895.1). Taxonomy (NCBI): domain Bacteria; kingdom Bacillati; phylum Bacillota; class Bacilli; order Caryophanales; family Staphylococcaceae; genus Staphylococcus; species Staphylococcus sp. EG-SA-15. Next base: position 28,579 of record NZ_JACVZN010000035.1, read on the forward strand.
TTCGATATTCTGGTTGCGAACGGCCAGCTTGTCGCATAAACCAAACAGGTGTATGTGATGTTTCTTCACCTTTGATCATTTTTAAAATTGTATTGTTTTTATTATGCACCATAAAGGCCTCCTAAATTAAAATCATTCTTATCTATATTATCATATCGCTCATTCGTTCGTATTTTCAATAAATAAATGTCATAAAACTGACATTTAATCATAGAACTATTTATTGTAAATTCAAATTCTAAAGTCCATTATTTTGTATCATTACTTCTAAATATCTCGCAAGATTCATTATAGTAATTTTAATCAATTATTAATAGTGGTAATGACTAGTTTATCATCGTATAATAAATAAAAACATAAGGGGGACCTTTCATATGAAGAAACTATATACATCTTATGGCACTTATGGATTTTTACATCAAATAAAAATCAATAACCCGACCCATCAACTATTCCAATTTTCAGCATCAGATACTTCAGTTATTTTTGAAGAAACTGATGGTGAGACTGTTTTAAAATCACCTACAAAATATGATGTTATCAAAGAAATTGGTGAATTCAGTGAACATCATTTCTATTGTGCAATCTTCATTCCATCAACAGAAGATCATGCATATCAACTTGAAAAGAAACTGATTAGTGTAGACGATAATTTCAGAAACTTTGGTGGCTTTAAAAGCTATCGTTTGTTAAGACCTGCTAAAGGTACAACATACAAAATTTATTTTGGATTTGCTGATCGACATGCATACGAAGACTTTAAGCAATCTGATGCCTTTAATGACCATTTTTCAAAAGACGCATTAAGTCATTACTTTGGTTCAAGCGGACAACATTCAAGTTATTTTGAAAGATATCTATACCCAATAAAAGAATAGATTCGAAGAAAACTTCCATTGGTTATGCTGTTAACGTATAGATGCTAATGTAATCTGAACGCCGTATCATTTGGCGTTCAACATTACATGCACCTTTACAACATACATGCCAATGGAAGTTTTTTAGTCTCGTAATAATGTTTCCTGATATTTCAACTTTTTAATAATACTTCTAATCGTTAATAAACCTACAATATAGAAAATGAGTACAACATAGAATAACGTCATATGTTTTATAATAAATGTCACTGCAAACACAGTACAAATAACAAACATTAATCTATATAAAAACTGTTCATACCCTTTGATTACCTTCTCTTCAGGTACAGGCCACACTTGAGGCCATAAGCCATATGCTTGCTGTGAATAAAATTGTGCCATTTGTAACAATATAATATATACAAATAAACACCCAATAATTGCTGTCACTAATGGATATGATAACCAAACCATTAATAAAACTGCAATAATTACTAACCTAAAGATAATATTAAATGCGTCTCTCCCTCTTATAAAGCTTCTAATAAATAAGAATAAATACATCGCATTAGAGTTAAATTTACTACCCTTTGGAACTGGTAAAAGTATATCTAGATAACTTCTTCTGACTGCAGATTCTTTCAAATGTTTTACATCGGTGAACATATTAACAAATTTATAATAATTCATATGATGTCGATGTTCGATTGCAATCATTTTCTCCCAAGGATACAAAAAGCCTGGTTTATATTTTTTAACTAAAAATTCTATTAACACAGGCAAAGCAACCATCACAAATGCGATGTACCATTTTGGAGCTAATAGTAAGTAATATGTTAGAGCAAAGGTGATGAATGATATTAAATTAACTTGCCATGTTTTAAGTCCCGATTGATACCATTGCCATCTTAAGCGTAAACCAACATATGGAAAAATTAATGCACTGACTCCAAAACAAATATAAAATGCCACATTAT
>NZ_JACVZN010000036.1:0-28904 GCF_017151895.1 Staphylococcus sp. EG-SA-15
CCTTTAACTAGTAATTGATCCCATGGAAAATTCATTAATGTCCACCTCCATGATCATCATTGTCTTGATCTTGCGCATCTTTTGAAATTTTCTTCATTTCTTTCGCATTTTTCGATTCATCTTTCTTGAACTCATTGTTATATGGTTCGTCATTTCCAAGAATCATCAACTTCATACCATGTCGTTTATAGTTCGCATTTGTAATTTGAGCTTTACGAGCAGGTATTAATGGTTTGTCTGATACATCTTTAAACATATTTTCTTCACTAGTGAAGTTTGGATCTTTCAATTCGAAATTGAAACGTTTATATGCATAGAAGATGTATTCTGGATCGGCTGCTGGATCAACAAACGCCATATGTGTACCATTAAATTCTAAAGCTTTATTAGGTGTGCTTGGTAATAATTGTTTATCAAATGTATCTTGATCTAACGTTTTCTTACCTTTAACTTCTTTCACCCATTTGTCGTAGTCTTTTTGACTAACGGCATTTACTTTAAATGTTTGACGTGAGAATCCTTCACCATTGAAGTTAGAGTTACGACCTCTGAACGTACCAGTTTGAGATGCTTCTAACGTCCAATTCATTGTCATGCCAGTCATGGCATATTTTTGACCACCTAATTGTGGAATCCAGAAACTTGTCATTGTATCCATAGCTTGAAGCTTAAATACAACAGGACGATCTTTAGGGATTGTTAATGTATTAACAGTCTCTATATGTTCATCTGGATAAGCAAAGAACCATTTGTATCCTGCACTTACTGCATATACAACCATTGGATCTTTCTCACTCTTCGGTGGTTTTTCGTAATCGTATAAAGTTTTAACTGTAGGAATAGCTAAAGCAGCAACGATTATGATAGGTATTACAAACCATATTGTTTCAATGATGGCATTATGGTGCATCTTACCAGATTCGGCATTCTTATTATAACTATACTTGTAAATAAAAATGGCGAACATGCCAAGTACAACGAAACAAATAACAAGCATGAAGACGATTGAATAAAGAATCAAGAACTTCTGACTACTTGCTACTGGCCCTTTTGCGTTGAAAATTTCTATATTTGAACAACCACTAAGTAAAATTAGTGTGCCAAATAATAGAAGCAAAGACTTAAATTTTGACACTTTTTTGACCTCCTAATACTACAAATGTAGGGCTTAACATTAATTTTAAGTTATTACACAATATTTACAAGGGCTTATGGGAAAAAAATTAATAAAATTGTATCAAAAATGTTGATAAATCAAGGTGTGACGTGGGTTCACACATTTGTTAAAATTATGTGTACATTTTGTGACTAATAGCGTTTTTGAAAAAATTGCTTCATATTTAAAAGGAAAGTTGAGAATAGCTTTCAATTAAAGGTTAATTGAATGAAAATAAAAAAAGTTTGAAATTGTCTAATAAATTGAAAATGATGGCTAGTTCATTGAAAGGAAGCGCAAACATTTTAATAAGGAATTTGCCAAAAGTAATTTATCGTTAAACAATGAAAAGTGGAAATTTGTTTGTTCAAAATCAAAACATTTTTTTAAAAAGAGCAGTTAAGTTTTAATAATTTGATAGGTAGTCCTTTGGTATACAGAAAAAATACAATATTTGGGTTAAAGTTGCAGATGAAGTTAGAATAACAAATAAAATGGTAGCAAAACATGTTCGTTTGCTACCATTTTATTTGCAGTATAGTGATGAGGGCTATTTAACCTCAATATACCTAGTGGAAATTTTAATTGCACCATCTGAATCAGTGACATGATATTTAATTTGATATTTACCAGATTTAGATGTATCAATTTGGCCATCGACTTTAATTTTATCGGTTAAATCTCCATCTTCTTTATCAAATGCACTTATGCCGTTTAGAAGGTTATAATCTTGACCTTTCTTAATAACGATATCATTAGCGCCTTTAATTTGTGGTGTAGTATTCGTCGTTGCATCTGCATTTAAATTTGGTGTTACTAGTGTAGCAGAAACACCGAGGGCTGATAATGACTGTAATAGTTTATTCATAATGTAACCTCCGAATGATAAGTCATTTCTGAGTTAGCTTTACTATACCTTAATTTATATTATTTACACATCATACTATAGTCCTAATCTTACCCTATAAAGAATGAAATTTAAATATAAATTTATAAATAATGAGGAAATAATTATTATTTTGAAAATCTGCCACAATTGTAAAATTAATAATTTAGGGATAATTTGAAATCAAATATAACTTTATTCGACAGTTTGAACTTAATTTTTTGTGAATCAAAACAATAAGAAAAGGGAGGCGAAAATGATAAAGAACCACTAATGATTAATTATGTAGTAATACTTTATCATAGTCACAGCTTTTGTGTTGGGGCCTCGCCGACTTGCATTGCCTGTAGAATTTCTTTTCGAAATTCTCTGTGATGGGGCCCCTCCCCAACTTGCACATTATTGTAAGCTGACTTTTCGTCAGCTTCTTTGTTGGGGCCCATACCCCAACTTGCATTGCCTGTAGAATTTCTTTTCGAAATTCTCTGTGTTGGGGCCCCTCCCCAACTTGCACATTATTGTAAGCTGACTTTTCGTCAGCTTCTTTGTTGGGGCCCCCACCCCAACTCGCATTGCCTGTAGAATTTCTTTTCGAAATTCTCTGTGTTGGGGCCCCGGACTATAATTGAAAAATGCTTGTTACAAGCTTATTTTCATTCAATTAACTACTGTCTATATAAAATTGTTGAGCCAAGAACAAAGTGAAATGCTCCCTTCAAAGACTTCATTTATTCAATGTCTACTTTGAAGGGAGCATTTGATCGATTAATGTCCCAGATTTTTCTTGTTATTCATTGCAATTGCAAAATAATATTTAATGTGGGTTAAAAGACTTCATTAAAACTCAGTTATTAGGGAGTGGGACAGAAATGATATTTTCGTAAAATTTATTTCGTCGTCCCACCCCGGCAAGGTTGACTAGAATTGAAAAAAGCTTGTTACAAGCGAATTTTCGTTCAGTCAACTACTGCCATTATAACTTTGTAGAGCATAGAACATTGATTTATGTCTCAGGCTCTTTACGAATCAATACCTCGACGCATTTTTTCTGCAAGCAAAGTATTATTTAATACCATAGTAATTGTTAATGGACCAACGCCACCAGGAACTGGTGTAATAGCTCCAGCAATTTCTTTAACCGCATCATAATCAACGTCACCTTTTAATTTGCCATTTTCATCTGGCGTATTGCCAACATCGATAATTACTGCTCCTTCTTTGACCACATCTTTTGTTACTAAACCAGGCTTACCAACTGCACTGACAATGACATCAGCATCCTTTAAATATGATGCCATATCTTTTGAACGAGAATGTAAGATTGTTACTGATGCATTTTTTTGAAGTAGTAACTTAGAAACTGGTTGTCCGACAATATGACTTCGTCCAATTACAACTGCATTTTTACCTTCTAAATCAATATCAGCATGTTTTAATATTTCCATGATGCCGAGCGGTGTGCAAGGTACAAAAGTTTGTTCATCGATATATAATTTCCCTATATTTATTGGATGAAATCCGTCCACATCTTTTTCAGGATTGATTGCTTCTAATATTTTCTGTTCGCTAACTTGTTTTGGTAATGGTACTTGTACCAAAATACCACTTACAGAATCATCATTATTTAGTCTATTTAGTTCGTTTAATACTTCTTCTTCAGTAGCTGTTTCTTCCAAATGTACGATTTCTGAAATCATACCAATTTTTTCAGCTGCTTTCTTTTTTGATCTAACATAACTTTGACTAGCGCCATCATTACCAACTAATATAACGGATAATTTAGGTGTAAAACCCTTTTCTTTTAGCGCTTCAACTTGATCTTGTAACCCCTGTCTGTAGTCTTTGGCAATTTGTTTACCATCTAAAATTTTAGCAACCATAAAAACTTCTCCTCCTATTGTCAATATCCTAACTTTGTTAGTTCATAAAACCAATTTACATAGCAAAAGACGTAAATTCAAACAAAAAATCAAAATAAAGTTCGATTTTTGATTGAAAAAGCAGAAATTGCTTGTTATGCTATATCTATAATATACAACTAAAGTAATTCACAATTCAAACTTTTGAAAGGGTGTACAAAGTGAAAGTAGCAGTCATTATGGGCAGTTCTTCCGATTGGAAAATTATGCAAGAGAGTTGTAACATGTTGGATTATTTTGAAATTCCGTACGAAAAACAAGTAGTATCCGCACATCGTACGCCAAAAATGATGGTTCAATTTGCTTCTGAAGCGAGAGAAAGAGGTATAAACATTATCATTGCAGGCGCTGGCGGTGCGGCACATTTACCAGGTATGGTTGCATCATTAACGACGCTACCAGTTATTGGAGTGCCGATTGAAACAAAAAGTTTAAAGGGTATAGATTCTTTATTATCAATTGTTCAAATGCCAGGAGGTATTCCGGTTGCAACGACTGCAATTGGTGCAGCAGGTGCTAAAAACGCAGGTATACTTGCAGCAAGAATGTTAAGTATTCAAAATCCTTCTTTAGTTGAAAAACTAAATCAGTATGAATCTTCGTTAATTCAAAAAGTGGAGGACATGCAAAATGAACTTCAATAAATTAAAGTTTGGTGCGACTATTGGCATTATTGGTGGTGGTCAGCTTGGAAAGATGATGGCACAATCAGCTCAAAAAATGGGTTATAAAGTGGTTGTATTGGATCCTGCTGAAGATTGTCCATGTAGATACGTTGCACACGAATTTATACAAGCCAAGTATGACGATGAAAAGGCACTCAATCAATTAGGACAAAAATGTGATGTGATTACTTATGAATTTGAAAACATTTCAGCCCAACAATTAAAACTATTATGTGAAAAGTACAATATTCCGCAAGGTTACCAAGCTATACAGTTATTACAAGACCGCTTAACTGAAAAAGAAACATTAAAAAGTGCTGGTACCAAAGTTGTCCCGTTCATTTCAGTAAAAGAATCTACAGATATTGACAAAGCAATTGAAACATTAGGATATCCTTTTATTGTAAAAACTAGATTTGGTGGCTACGATGGCAAAGGTCAAGTTTTAATTAACAACGAAAAAGACTTACAAGAAGGTTTTAAATTAATTGAAACTAGTGAATGCGTAGCTGAAAAATATTTGAATATCAAGAAAGAAGTATCTCTTACTGTTACAAGAGGAAACAACAATCAAATCACTTTTTTCCCATTACAAGAAAATGAGCATAGAAATCAAATACTTTTCAAAACAATTGTTCCAGCGAGAATAGATAAAACAGCTGAGGCGAAAGAGCAAGTTAATAAAATTATCCAATCGATTCATTTCATTGGAACATTTACAGTGGAATTTTTTATAGATAGTAACAACCAATTGTATGTGAACGAGATTGCACCAAGGCCTCACAATTCCGGACATTATTCAATTGAAGCATGTGATTATTCACAATTTGATACTCATATTTTAGCAGTTACCGGACAATCATTACCAAATTCAATTGAATTATTAAAGCCTGCAGTCATGATGAACTTACTAGGTAAAGACTTAGATTTATTGGAAAATGAATTTAATGAACATCCAGAGTGGCACTTACATATTTATGGTAAGTCTGAGCGTAAAGATAGCAGAAAAATGGGGCATATGACTGTACTAACGAATGATGTAAACCAAACTGAACAAGATATGTACGCTAAATTTGAGGGGAGTAATTAAAGCATGACATTATTATATGAAGGAAAAGCGAAGCGCATTTTCTCAACAAATCAAGAAAATGAATTAAGAGTTGAATATAAAGATGAAGTTACTGCTGGAAACGGGGCTAAGAAAGACACAATGGCAGGTAAGGGGCGATTAAATAATCAAATTACTTCTATTATATTTAAATATTTACAAGAAAATGGAATAGAAAGTCACTTTATTAAACAATTATCTGAAACAGAACAATTAGTTAAGCCTGTGAAAATAATTCCATTAGAAGTAGTTGTTCGTAATATTGCTAGTGGATCTATTACAAAGCGTTTAGGTTTTGAAAATGGTGAAGTTTTTAGAGAACCACTTGTGGAATTTTTCTATAAAAATGATGCGTTAAATGATCCGTTGATAACGGATGACCATGTTAAATTGCTCAATATAGCATCAGATGAAGATATTGAAATACTAAAATCCAAAGCATTAAAGATTAATAATGTGTTGAAACAATTAATGGATGCTATGAATTTAAAATTAGTAGATTTTAAAATCGAATTTGGAAAGACTGAGACTGGTCAAATTTTGTTAGCGGATGAAATATCTCCAGATACATGTCGAATTTGGGATAAAGCTACCAATGCAAACTTTGATAAAGATGTATATAGAAATAACACTGGATCACTGATTGAAACATATCAAATATTTTTAAACAAATTGGAGGATTTAAAATAATGAAAACAATTGAACTACATATCACATTACAACCACAAGTATTAGATACGCAAGGACAAACGCTTACTCGAGCTGTACATGACTTAGGTTATGCACAAGTGAATGATATTCGTGTAGGAAAAGTATTATATATGACAGTGGATGAGGTTAGTGATGAAAAGGTACACAACATTATTACAACTCTAAGTGAAAAATTGTTTGCAAATACAGTGATTGAAGAATATAGCTATAAAGTGTTAGATGATGAAAAGGAGAATGCATAAAATGAAATTTGCGGTTCTTGTTTTTCCAGGTTCGAATTGTGATAGAGACATGTTTAATGCTGCTATTAAAAGTGGTGTTGAAGCGGAATATGTAGATTATAGAGAAACATCACTAAGTGGATTTGATGGCGTACTTATTCCTGGTGGATTTTCATTCGGGGATTACTTAAGATCTGGGGCAATGGCTAGTGTAGCGCCGATTATTTCGGAAGTTAAACGTCTTGCAGCAGAAGGTAAGCCAGTATTAGGTGTTTGTAATGGGTTTCAAATTTTAACTGAAATAGGCTTATTACCTGGTGCATTATTGCATAACGATTCACATTTATTTATTAGTAGAAATGAAGAGTTAGAAATAGTGAATAATCAAACGGCATTTACAAATCTTTATGAACAAGGTGAAAAAGTTATATATCCTGTAGCTCACGGTGAAGGTCATTATTATTGTACTGATGAAATATATCAACAATTAAAAGCTAACAATCAAATTATTCTGAAATATGTGAATAATCCGAACGGTTCATATGATGATATTGCAGGAATTGTTAACGAAAAAGGCAATGTATGTGGCATGATGCCACATCCTGAAAGAGCTTTAGAAACGTTGTTAGGTACTGATAGTGGTGTGAAATTATTTGAAGCGATGGTAAAAAGTTGGAGGGAACAACATGTCTAAATTTATCGAACCAAGCGTTGAAGAAATTAAACTTGAAAAAGTATATCAAGATATGGGATTAAGTGATCAAGAATATGAAAAAGTTTGCGATATTTTAGGCAGACAACCTAACTTTACAGAAACAGGTATCTTTTCTGTTATGTGGAGTGAACATTGCTCTTATAAACATTCTAAACCGTTTTTAAAGCAATTTCCTACGTCAGGTGACCATGTGCTTATGGGGCCTGGTGAAGGTGCAGGGGTAGTCGATATAGGTGATAATCAAGCCGTAGTATTTAAAGTAGAGTCTCACAATCATCCATCAGCAATTGAACCATATCAAGGGGCTGCTACAGGCGTTGGTGGAATCATTCGTGACATTGTCTCTATTGGGGCTAGACCTATTAATTTGTTAAACAGTCTTAGATTTGGAGAATTAGATAATAAACAAAACCAAAGATTACTTAAAGGTGTTGTAAAGGGTATCGGAGGTTATGGTAACTGCATTGGTATTCCAACAACTGCTGGTGAAATCGAATTTGATGAACGTTATGATGGCAATCCACTTGTTAATGCAATGTGTGTTGGTGTTATCAATCACGACATGATTCAAAAAGGCACAGCAAAAGGTGTAGGTAATTCGGTCATTTATGTTGGTTTGAAAACTGGTCGAGATGGTATTCATGGTGCTACTTTTGCATCTGAAGAATTGACGGAAGAAAGCGAAAGTAAACGACCTTCTGTACAAATCGGTGATCCATTTGTAGGTAAAAAATTAATGGAAGCAACACTTGAAGCAATTACATTTGATGAATTAGTTGGTATTCAAGATATGGGTGCTGCTGGTTTAACATCTTCATCGTCTGAAATGGCGGCAAAAGGTGGTAGTGGGTTACATTTGAGATTAGAACAAGTGCCAACACGTGAGCCAGGTATTTCTCCTTATGAAATGATGCTTTCAGAAACTCAAGAACGTATGTTACTAGTTGTTGAAAAAGGTACTGAACAAAAATTCTTAGATTTATTTGATAAGCACGAATTGGATAGTGCTGTTATAGGTGAAGTTACAGATACAAATCGTTTTGTTTTAACATATGATGACGAAGTTTATGCTGACATTCCAGTTGAACCACTAGCTGATGAAGCACCTGTATATATTTTAGAAGGAGAAGAAAAAGATTATAATACTTCTAAAAATGATTATACACACATCGATGTTAAAGATACTTTCTTTAAATTACTTAAGCATCCGACTATAGCATCTAAACACTATTTATATGATCAATACGACCAACAAGTTGGTGCCAATACGATAATTAAGCCAGGACTTCAAGCATCGGTAGTACGTGTGGAAGGCACAAATAAGGCAATTGCTTCAACAATTGATGGTGAAGCGCGTTATGTATATAACAATCCATATGAAGGTGGAAAGATGGTAGTAGCTGAAGCTTATCGAAATTTAATTGCCGTGGGTGCAACACCATTAGCAATGACAGATTGTTTAAATTATGGTTCTCCTGAAAAGAAAGAAATCTATCAACAGTTGATAGATTCAACGAAAGGTATGGCAGAAGCATGCGACATTCTTAAGACACCAGTAGTTTCTGGTAATGTATCTTTATATAACGAAACGAAAGGTACTTCTATTTTCCCAACACCAGTTGTTGGAATGGTAGGTTTGATTGAAAATGTAAATTATTTAAATGATTTTGAACCTCAAGTTGGAGATAAATTATATTTAATCGGTGATACTAAGGACGACTTTGGTGGTAGTCAACTTGAAAAGTTAATTTATGGCAAAGTTAATCATGAATTTGAGTCATTAGATTTGAGTTCAGAAGTTGAAAAAGGTGAATCAATCAAGACCGCTATTCGTGAAGGACTATTATCACATGTTCAAACAGTTGGTAAAGGTGGCTTACTGATTACCTTAGCTAAACTAAGTGCGCATTACGGTTTAGGATTAAAATCTTCAATAGATATAACAAATGCACAATTGTTTAGTGAGACGCAAGGCCGATATGTTGTTTCTGTTAAATCAGGTAAAACTTTAAATATTGATAATGCAATAGAAATTGGACTTTTAACAGATAGTGATAATTTCAAGGTAACAACACCATATACAGAGATTAGTGAAAATGTTTCAGATATTAAACAAATATGGGAAGGGGCAATTGCTCAATGTTTAACTACTCAGGATTAAACGAAGAATGTGGCGTGTTTGGTATTTGGAATCATCCTGAAGCAGCGCAACTAACATATATGGGACTTCATAGTTTGCAACATCGTGGTCAAGAAGGTGCAGGTATAGTTGTTTCTGATCAAAATGAATTAAAAGGCGAGCGAGGATTAGGCTTACTAACTGAAGCGATTAAAGATGATCAAATGGAACGATTAAAAGGATATCAACATGCAATTGGTCACGTCCGTTATGCTACTTCAGGTAATAAAGGTATTGAAAATATTCAACCGTTTCTGTATCACTTTTATGATATGAGTGTAGGTATTTGTCATAATGGTAACCTCATTAATGCTAAATCATTGCGTCAGAATTTAGAAAAACAAGGTGCTATCTTCCATTCGTCTTCTGATACTGAAGTCATTATGCATTTGATACGTCGAAGTAAAGCTCCTACTTTTGAGGAAGCGTTGAAAGAAAGTTTGCGAAAAGTTAAAGGCGGTTTTACATTTGCGATTTTAACTAAAGATGCGTTATATGGCGCAGTAGATCCAAATGCTATCAGACCACTTGTTGTAGGTAAAATGAAAGATGGGACATACATCCTTGCAAGTGAAACATGTGCAATAGATGTGTTAGGTGCAGAATTTGTTCAAGATATTCATGCAGGTGAATATGTCGTGATTAACGATAAAGGTATTACAGTTAAATCTTATACACATCATACGACAACTGCAATTTCTGCGATGGAATATATTTATTTTGCTAGACCAGACTCAACAATAGCTGGTAAAAATGTCCATGCAGTACGTAAAGCTTCTGGTAAAAAATTAGCCCAAGAAAGCCCTGTAAATGCTGATATGGTCATCGGTGTACCCAATTCATCGCTATCAGCTGCGAGTGGTTATGCTGAAGAAATAGGTTTGCCATATGAAATGGGACTAGTTAAAAATCAATATGTTGCAAGAACATTTATTCAACCAACTCAAGAATTACGTGAGCAAGGTGTGAGAGTGAAGTTATCTGCGGTAAAAGATATAGTAGATGGGAAAAATATCATTCTTGTTGATGATTCCATTGTTCGCGGTACGACAATTCGACGCATTGTGAAAATGTTAAAAGATTCTGGTGCAAATAAAGTACATGTGCGTATAGCATCACCGGAATTTATGTTCCCAAGTTTTTATGGAATCGATGTTTCAACTACGGCAGAATTAATTTCTGCAAGCAAATCACCTGAAGAAATTAAAGATTATATTGGCGCTGATTCATTAGCATATCTATCTGTAGATGGGTTAATTGAATCAATTGGTTTAGATTATGACGCGCCATATAGTGGCTTATGTGTAGAAAGTTTCACTGGAGATTATCCTGCAGGGTTATATGATTATGAAGCAAATTATAAAGCGCATTTAAGTCATCGACAAAAGCAATATATTTCTAAAAACAAACACTTTTTTGATAGCGAGGGAAATTTAAATGTCTAAAGCATATGAACAATCTGGTGTAAATATTCATGCTGGTTATGAAGCTGTAGAAAGAATGTCTAGTCATGTTAAACGTACGATGCGTAAAGAAATTATCGGTGGTTTAGGTGGATTCGGTGCTACATTTGATTTATCACAATTAAATATGACAGCGCCAGTTTTAGTTTCTGGAACAGACGGAGTAGGTACGAAATTAAAACTAGCTATCGACTATGGGAAACATGATTCGATAGGTATCGATGCAGTTGCAATGTGTGTTAATGATATTTTAACGACAGGTGCAGAACCATTGTATTTTTTAGATTACATCGCTACAAATAAAGTTGTTCCTGAAGTTATTGAACAAATTGTTAAAGGTATTAGTGATGCATGCGTTGAAACGAATACTGCACTTATCGGTGGAGAGACTGCTGAAATGGGTGAAATGTATCACGAAGGTGAATATGATGTAGCCGGATTTGCTGTTGGAGCAGTTGAAAAGGATGACTATGTAGATGGTTCAGAAGTGAAAGAGGGACAAGTTGTTATAGGACTTGCGTCAAGTGGCATTCATTCAAATGGATACAGTTTAGTGCGCAAATTAATTAATGAATCAGGCATTGATTTGGCATCAAACTTCGATAATCGTCCATTTATAGATGTCTTTTTAGAACCAACTAAATTATATGTCAAACCTGTACTTGCTTTGAAAAAAGAAGTTTCTATTAAGGCAATGAATCATATTACTGGTGGAGGTTTTTATGAAAATATTCCACGTGCATTGCCAGCCGGATATGCTGCTAGAATTGATACTACATCATTTCCAACGCCAAAAATATTTGATTGGTTACAACAACAAGGCAATATAGACACAAATGAAATGTATAACATTTTTAACATGGGTATTGGCTATACGGTTATCGTTGATGAAAAAGATGCATCACGCGCTTTGAAGATTTTAGCAGAACAAAATGTGGAAGCTTATCAAATTGGTCATATTGTGAAAAATGAGTCAACTGCAATTGAATTGTTGGGGGTATAACAATGGTTAAAATTGCGATTTTTGCATCAGGTTCAGGAAGTAACTTTGAAAATATAGTTGAGCATATTGAATCAGGAAAACTTGAAAATATTGAAGTTACGGCGCTATATACGGATCATCAAAATGCGTTTTGTATAGATAGAGCAAAAAAGCACGGTATTCCTGTTTATATTAATGAACCAAAACAATTTGATTCAAAAGCAGCGTATGAACAACATTTAGTATCACTATTAAATGAAGATAAGGTAGAGTGGATTATTTTAGCTGGCTACATGCGTCTAATTGGTCCAGATTTATTAGCTTCATTTGAAGGTAAAATATTGAATATACATCCATCTCTATTGCCGAAATATAAGGGGATTGACGCAATAGGCCAAGCATATCATAGTGGCGATACTATTACTGGTTCGACAGTACATTATGTTGATTGTGGTATGGATACGGGAGAAATTATTGAACAGAGACAATGTGATATTAGACCGGACGATTCAAAAGAACAATTAGAAGAGAAAGTAAAAAAATTGGAATATGAGTTATATCCAAGTGTTATTGCTAAAATTGTAAAATAAGGAGTATGTATGTGATGAAGAAAGCTATTTTGAGCGTATCAAATAAAACAGGTATTGTAGAGTTTGCTAAAGCGTTAACGCAATTAAATTATGAATTATATTCAACTGGTGGTACTAAACGTATATTAGATGAAGCAAATGTACCAGTTCGTTCTGTTTCAGACTTAACACATTTTCCAGAAATAATGGATGGCCGTGTTAAAACATTACATCCGGCTGTTCATGGTGGCATTTTAGCTGATCGAAATAAACCGCAGCATTTAAAGGAATTATCAGAACAACATATAGATTTAATTGATATGGTAGTAGTTAATTTATATCCATTCCAACAAACTGTTGCAAACCCTGATGTAACGATGGACGAAGCAATTGAAAATATTGATATTGGTGGTCCAACAATGTTACGTGCTGCAGCTAAAAACTATAAACATGTAACAACAATTGTACATCCTGCAGATTATCAAGAAGTATTGACGCGATTAAGAAACGGTTCGTTAGATGAGTCATATAGACAGTCATTAATGATCAAAGTTTTTGAGCATACTGCAGAATATGATGAAGCGATTGTACGTTTCTTTAAAGGGGATAAAGAAACTTTAAGATATGGAGAAAATCCACAACAATCAGCGTATTTTGTGAGAACTTCGAATGCTAAGCACACGATTGCAGGCGCTAAACAATTACATGGGAAACAATTAAGCTATAACAATATTAAAGATGCAGATGCTACACTAGCTTTAGTTAAAAAGTTTGATACACCTGCTGCAGTTGCGGTTAAACACATGAATCCATGTGGTGTTGGTATCGGTGACACGATAGAACAAGCATTTCAACATGCGTATGAAGCGGATAGTCAATCAATATTTGGTGGAATTGTTGCATTAAACCGAGCTGTAACACCTGAGTTAGCAGAGCAATTGCATAGTATCTTTTTGGAAGTCATTATTGCACCAAAATTTACAGATGAAGCATTAGATATTTTAAAACAAAAGAAGAATGTAAGATTATTAGAAATTGATATGACTATAGACAGTAACGAAGAAGAGTTTGTTTCAGTATCTGGCGGATATTTAGTTCAAGATAAAGACAATTATGTCGTGCCAAAAGAAGAAATGAAAGTTGTTACAGAAGTAGCACCTACTGATGAACAATGGGAAGCAATGTTATTAGGATGGAAAGTTGTACCATCAGTAAAAAGTAATGCAATTATTTTAAGTAATAATAAACAAACTGTAGGTATAGGTGCTGGACAAATGAATCGTGTCGGTGCTGCTAAAATTGCGTTAGAGAGAGCTATTGAAATCAATGATCATGTAGCGTTAGTATCTGATGGATTTTTCCCTATGGGAGATACAGTTGAACTTGCAGCACAACATGGTATAAAGGCAATTATCCAACCGGGTGGTTCGATTAAAGATCAAGATTCAATTGATATGGCTAATAAACATGGTATTGCAATGGTAGTCACAGGCACTCGACATTTTAAACACTAATTTTAAAGGGGCGTAACATAAATGAATGTATTAGTAATTGGTGCTGGTGGACGAGAACATGCACTTGCATATAAACTTAATCAATCGAATCTAGTTAAACAAGTGTTTGTCATTCCAGGTAATGAGGCAATGACACCTATAGCTGAAGTACACACTGAAATTTCAGAATCTGATCATCAAGCGATACTAGATTTTGCTAAACGGCAAAATGTTGATTGGGTAGTTATAGGTCCAGAACAGCCGCTAATTGATGGATTAGCAGACATTTTACGAGCGAATGGTTTCAAAGTGTTTGGTCCAAATAAGCAAGCAGCTCAAATCGAAGGCTCAAAATTATTTGCTAAAAAGATAATGGAAAAATATAATATTCCAACTGCTGATTATAAAGAAGTTGAGCGAAAAAAGGATGCTTTAACATATATTGAAAACTGTGAATTGCCCGTTGTTGTCAAGAAAGATGGGTTAGCTGCTGGGAAAGGCGTTATTATTGCAGATACTATTGAAGCAGCCAGAAGTGCTATTGAGATTATGTATGGTGATGAAGAAGAAGGTACTGTTGTATTTGAAACGTTTTTAGAAGGTGAAGAGTTCTCGCTAATGACATTTGTTAATGGTGATTTAGCAGTACCTTTCGACTGTATTGCACAAGATCATAAACGCGCATTTGATCATGATGAAGGACCAAATACTGGTGGTATGGGGGCTTATTGTCCAGTACCACATATTAGTGACGATGTTTTAAAACTTACAAATGAAACAATTGCACAACCCATTGCAAAGGCAATGCTTAATGAAGGTTATCAATTCTTCGGTGTATTATACATTGGTGCTATTTTAACTAAAGATGGTCCAAAAGTAATAGAATTTAATGCCCGTTTTGGTGATCCTGAAGCTCAAGTATTATTAAGTCGCATGGAAAGTGATTTAATGCAGCATATTATTGATTTAGATGAAGGAAAACGTACTGAATTCAAATGGAAAAATGAATCTATTGTAGGGGTCATGTTGGCATCAAAAGGATATCCTGATGCATATGAAAAAGGGCATAAAGTAAGTGGCTTTGATTTAAATGAAAACTATTTTGTTAGTGGATTAAAGAAGCAAGGTGATACCTTTGTTACTTCAGGTGGTAGAGTTATACTTGCCATCGGAAAAGGTGACAATGTACAAGATGCACAGCGAGACGCATACAAAAAAGTATCACAAATACAAAGTGACCATTTATTCTATCGTCATGACATTGCGAATAAAGCACTACAACTTAAATAAGTAAATTTAAAATACTAAGATTAGCTATGAACGAATCTATAACGATAGATTTTTTCATAGCTTTTTTAGTTGTAGAGTCTAGGACATTGATTTCTGTACCAAATTTGTGATTATGCATATGTAATACAAAAGAGGCGCCACAACATGTTTGGATGAACAAAATAACATGTTTGTGGCACCTCTTTTGTTTAGTATGGAATAAATGGTTTTCTTTTTCTATACAATGAATTTCTAATTTAGTATCTATACAATTATGGATAAAATTTAACCTACACGACCAAGACGAACATCATCTATGCCCGTGATGGGTAAGGTGATTGAACAATAATATGCCATAGTAATAATGGCAATTAAAACTATAATAAAGATTATATCTTTATATGAGAAAGGTACGTTGTAATAGTAAGTACGAGGACCATCTCTAAATCCTTTCGACTCCATCGCAACTGATAATTGATGTGCCTTTCTAATATTTTGGCTTAATAGAGGTATAATTAAATGCTTAAATCGCTTTAACCCTCTATAATTTGCCGCGTCTATCATCTGATAGCGCATTTTTAAAGATCTGCGAAGCTGTATTAAAGAACTAATCATTAAAGGTATCATACGAATGGCAGCCATGAATGCATAAGCAACTTTTGATTTAACCTTTAAATGTTGCATTAAACTATAAAATATCATGACAACCTGAGATGTAAGTGCGATTAAGATACCGAAAAATGAAATAGCAATGGTTCTTAATGATACATGTAAACCACGAACTAAACTTTCTGTTGTAATATGGATAAATCCGAATTTCAAAATTGTATGGCTACCATTCCCGTATAAAATCATGAACAGGGAAGAGAGTAATGCAAAGCCAATACTTATAGTTATAAAAATTGCTGTAATTTTAAACTGAGTACCATTAAACATCAATAAGAAAACTAACATTAAGATATTGATATAAAGCATAAAATCGAAATTATGCACAAATATAATAAAGAAAAATAGTATAATTCCAAGAAATAGTTTCGTTATAATGTTGACATCATCAACAAATGATTGCCGAACTTTCCATTGCTCATACATTCGTATCACCATCACAATCTAGTAACGCACCATCTGAAATTTTAAGTCTTCTTGATGGATAACGTTCAATTATTTCATCGTCATGTGTAACCATGACAATACTTTGTCCCAAATTAATTCGCTTTTGGAAAAGTTTGATCAACTGGAATGTATTATGGCTATCAAGTCCAAATGTCGGTTCATCTAAAAAGATAATATCAGCTTTAGAACTTAGTGCGGTAGCTACGCTAAGGCGTCGTTTTTGACCAATAGACAACTCATAAGGATGTTGATCTTTTACATTTTGTAAATCTAAAAGTTTTAAAAGTTGTATCGTTTCATCATCACTTTGATCTTTAGAAAGGTGATTAAAATGAATGTTAATTTCATCATAAACCGAATTTGTTATAAATTGTAATTCTGGGTTTTGATAAACTAGGTACATGTGTTTTGCTGCATGTTTAATTTTTGTTAAACGCTGATTTTCAAAATAAACATCACCTTGATATTTAATCAATTGCATAATTGATTCAAGCAAGGTTGTTTTACCACTACCATTTGCCCCTGTAATTGTAATCCACTCACCTAGACCAATTTCTAAATCTGAGAATGAGAGCAATGTTGATTTACCGCGAATAATACGTCCATTTTTAAATTGTAATAAGTGTGAGTTTGTTGTTGGAAAGTCAACACGACTTGGTGCGAATTCCCATGCACGTGGATGCCACACACCATATTCACTGAGTAAATGAACATACTTCTGTAATATGATTTCAGGACATTCATCGGCAATGATATTTCCGTTATAATCCATCAAAATGACGCGGTCGACATGATTCCAGATGTGTTTAACTTTATGTTCAACGATTACAACCGTTTGATCTTCCCAAAGTTCAATTAGTTTAGTCCATAAATCTTCTGTTGCTTGAACATCTAACATTGCTGTCGGTTCATCTAAAAACAATGTTTTTGATTGTTGAAGAATGGTTTCAACAATTGCCAATTTCTGTTTCATCCCGCCACTTAAATCTTTGATATACGTTTCAGGGGTAACATTTAAATTGACCATATTTAAAGCATTGATAATTAACGCATCCATGTCTTCACGTGGTAATTGTCTATTTTCTAAAACGAATGCAAGTTCTTCGTATACTTTTGGCATACAAAACTGGCTATCAGGGTCTTGGAAAATAACGCCACTTAATGGGTCAACGATTAGTTCATCATATTTCATAGGTAATTCAATTAAATTAGGAACAATACCACTTAATACATTCAGAAGTGTACTTTTACCGCAACCAGAAGGACCGAGTAAAAGTACTTTTTCTTTGTCTTGAATAGTGATATTTAAATGATCGAAAATTTTACGTTGACCACTTGGATATTTTAATCGTAAATCACTTACTTTTAACACTCTGAATGCTCCTCTTATAAGTTGTCGTAATCTTCTTTAGCAGCTGGTCTAAATAATTTTGTTACGCCTGTCTTATCTAAAGCTTTTACTAAAAGGTAAGATAGGACGCCGGCGACTACTGCACCACTAATTAATCTAAATACGATGAATAATGTTAAGTTCCAACCTGCAACTTCATTTAAATAACCATAGAAATAATCTATCGGGAAAGCCGCGATTGCTGTACAAAAACCTGCTAACATAGCTACTATAACTGAACGTGATTGATATTTAAAAATTGCAAAGACAAGTTCACACGCTAAACCTTGTATAAAAGCGTAAACGATTGTCGGAATATCGAAACGACCCATAATGATAGTTTCGCCGGCACCTGCAGCAAATTCAGCCAGTAAAGCAATACCTGGTTTTGGAATAATTAGATAGCAGACAATCGCTGCCATGAACCAAACCCCGTTTGTTAATTGTTCGAGGTGAAGGCCTGTAGCTTGCACACCATTGTAAACAAACCACCATAAATTGTAAATAACTGCGAATACTAATGAAATAAGTACGGTTACTAGTATTTCAGATAGCTTTAAACCTTTTGACATTTTTACATCCTCCTAATAAAAAAACGCACAACCATCCATAGGAAAGTTATGCGTTCACAATATATATTAGTAAAACATATGTATAGTAACACTTTCCTACGCTAGTTCAAGCTAGATCAGGTTCAAAGGGTTTGAGGGCAAGCCTCATCTCAGTATAAAACACCCCTAGTGTGTGCGATTTATTTAATTAATTATACTGTAAGACGTTTGTAAACTTATGTCAATAGGTTGTCTTCATGAAATTTCGTTTAATTCGATTTAAAATTTATAATATTAGCATTGGATTTAAATTGAAGATGTAGTAGGAATGTTAGTAATTAAAGATATAAAAATATGTGACATGTAATAATATTGAGCTGATAAATGAAGAGGGATACTTATCAATCATACCTCTTTAACAACAGTGAAGAACCCGTGCATAATGGCTTACGAATTATAGTTTATAAGGAAGAAGAGGGATACATGCGCCGAGCACATGCAAAAAAGCCCCTAACAACTAAAAGTTGTAAGGAAGAAGAGGGATACATGCGCCGAGCACATGCAAAAAAGCCCCTAACAACTAAAAGTTGTAAGGAAGAAGAGGGATACTTGCGTTGAGCGCAAGCATAAAAGCCCCTAACAACTAAAAGTTGTAAGGAAGGAGAGGGATACATGCGCCGAGCACATGCATAAAATCCCCTAACAACTAAAAGTTGTAAGGGGATTTAAATTAATTTAGTGTATCTTGGATATCTTGTTTTGTTTGATTAATATCTTCTGTTTTTTCTTCTTTTTTATCTTTTAATTTTTCTTCAACTTCTTTAGCTTTTTCTGCTGCTTTTTTATTTTGATTTTCATTAGACATGATTAATTCCTCCCAAATTGGATAATTATTTATATATAAATCTTACCCGGTTGTACTTTCGTTAAACTTTTCTAAGTCTATAGCACTATTTATTCATTTATCTAAAGACAACAACATTAGATTAATATATAATGATTTTGAGGTGAACATAATGTCTTTTCTTAGGAAACACGCCGAAATTATTTTTAGCTATTTAATCGGTATCGTTTCACTCTTCACTGGTCTCATTATTTTAATTAACTTGCCATTAATTAAACAATTAAATGGTGGTAAAAAAGTTGATACACATGTTCATAATGTGTGGGAATTTCTGAATGCATTTTTCAGTGAAATTATTAAAGTAATGAGTCGATTTATAGGTAATTTCCCTATAGTTAGTGCAATTGTGATAATTATATTCGGTATTTTAGTTATGTTGATTGGTCATACATTACTTAGAACTATTAAGTATGACTATGATATTTCTATCTTTTTCTTAGTTATCGGTATCATGTACTTTATTATTACTCTTATATTAATGACTCAAGTTTATGGATTCTTTGCAGTGATTTTCATTATTCCATTTACAATTCATATAGGATATATCGTCTATAAAGATGAATTGAATCAGGAAAATGTAAAAAATCATTTCATGTGGATAATTGTGAGTTATGGTATAAGTTACTTAATTACACAAATTGCATTGTATGGCAGAATTGATGCTAATGAAATAGAGTCAATTGATATCTTAAGTGTCAATGCTTTCTTTATAATTATGTGGTTACTTGGTCAAATGGCTATTTGGAATTTCTTGTTCTTGCGCCGAGCTTTACCTTTAACAAAGCAAGAATTAGGTGAAGAGGAGCCAGAATTATCAAGAACAAGTAAAGGGAATGTCACGAATCAAACTAAAATTCACTTGAAACAACTCCAAGATAAGACTACAGAATATGCACGTAAGACAAGAAGAAGTGTCGATTTAGATAAAATTAGAGCTAAAAGAGATAAATTCAAAAAGAAAGTTAATGATATTATCGATATTCAAGAAGACGATATTCCTGATTGGATGAGAAAACCGAAATGGGTTAAACCAATGTATGTCGAACTATTTTGTGGTGTCGTCATCTTTTTATTCACATTTTTAGAATTTAATAATCGTAATGCATTATTTGTATCTGGTGATTGGAAATTATCACAGACACAATATGTTATTGAATGGGTTACATTATTAATTCTGTTATTCATTATTATCGCATATATCGCTACAACGTTAACTTTCCACTTGAAAGGTAAGTTTTATTATTTACAACTATTTATGGGGAGCATTTTATTCTTTAAATTGTTAACGGAATTTATAAATATAATGATTCATGGACTATTACTTTCAGTGTTCATTACGCCAACATTACTATTAATGTTATTGGCAATCATCATTTCTTATTCGTTACAATTACGAGAGCGACCATAATTAAAAGCATTATAAAAGTACTATCTATTAAACATTTTGATGTGTACGCTATAAGTTAGATATATCTCTAACTTATTTAGATACAGGTCAATGAAGTTTATGGATAGTACTTTTTTTGTAACTAGATTTGATTGATTCAGGTGATGTGAATTAAGTATTGAAAATTGTATACAAAGTTTTAGTGCAAATAAAATAGTTGAAAAGTTATCCATTTGTAAAATCAAGAAAACTAGTAAATAGTTGAAGCGACATATGGAATTTGCGAAACGATATATAGTATTTCCTTTGTAGAAATTTAACATATATCATTCGAATTACTAATTTGTTAAAATCAACAGTAAGATTAGAAGTAGATGATATTGAAATTTGGCAAACAATTTAATCTATATAAAACTACAACGAAACACAGAAAGGAAGTTGTCAGATGAAAATAGCAACTCTGAACAAAGGCAAAGAAACAAAATATTTTAATGGATATCCTTTAATTGAAGAAGAGGATATCTATTCACAAGATCATTTAAAAGAAGGAGATATTTTTCAAATTGTGACTGATAAATCACAATATGTTGCAACGGCTTATGTTGGTCGCCAACATAAAGGATTAGGTTGGGTTCTAACATACGATAAAGCTCAAGAAATCAACACAGCTCTCTTTGTGAAATTGTTTAATACTGCATTAGCAGAACGTGATTATTATTTTAATATAGATGGAACAAATGCTTTTAGATTATTTAATGCTGAAGGTGATGGTGTTGGGGGATTAACAATCGACAATTACGATGGTCATTTGTTGATTCAATGGTACTCAAAAGGTATTTATAAATTTAAATATGCCATTCTTGAAGCGGTTAGAAAAGTATTTGATTATAAATCTATTTACGAAAAAGTAAGATTTAAAGACAGCGAATATAGTGGTGGTTTTGTTGAAGGAGATGCACCTGAGTTTCCAATTGTTATCGAAGAGAACTTCACATTTTATAATGTAGACCTTGAAGATGGTTTGATGACAGGTATCTTTTTAGATCAAAAAGAAGTGCGCAAGAAATTAAGGGATCAATATGCCAAAGAACGCCATGTTTTAAACTTATTTAGTTATACAGGTGCTTTTTCTGTAATAGCAGCAAGTGAGGCATCTTCAACAACAAGTGTAGATTTGGCTAATCGTTCTCGTAGTTTAACTGAAGAAAATTTTGGATTAAATGCTATTGATCCTAAATCCCAATATATTTATGTCATGGACACTTTTGATTTCTATAAATATGCTGCACGACATGGACATAGTTATGACACGATCGTGATTGATCCACCTAGCTTTGCGCGTAACAAAAAACGTACATTTTCAGTGCAAAAAGATTATGACAAATTAATTAATGGCGCCTTAAATATCTTATCATCTGAAGGAACATTATTGTTATGTACAAACGCAAGTGTATATCCATTAAAGCAATTTAAAAATACTATTAAAAAGACGCTTGAAGAGAGTGGCGTTGATTATGAATTAACTGAAGTTATGGGATTACCAAAAGATTTTAAAACGCATCCACATTATAAGCCATCTAAATATTTAAAAGCTGTTTTTGTAAATATTAGACATTAATTTGATAAAAAGGGGTATAGTAACTTATTGAGAAAAAGAAGGGTGATAATATTATGGGATTCAAAAACAATTTAACATCAAATTTAACAAATAAAATTGGTAATTCAGTCTTTAAAATAGAAAATGTTGACGGAAAAGGTGCAATGCCAACGACGATTCAAGAATTGAGAGAAAGACGACAACGTGCTGAAGCAATTGTAAAGAGAAAATCTTTAATGTCATCAACAATGAGCGTTGTTCCAATTCCGGGTTTAGATTTTGGTGTTGATTTAAAATTAATGAAAGATATTATCGAAGATGTAAATAAAATATACGGATTAGATCATAAGCAAGTTAATAGCCTTGGGGATGATGTGAAAGAAAGAATTATGTCTGCAGCAGCAATTCAAGGTAGTCAATTTATTGGTAAAAGAATTTCAAGTGCATTTTTAAAAATAGTTATTAGAGATGTAGCTAAACGTACTGCTGCAAAACAAACAAAATGGTTTCCTGTTGTAGGACAAGCTGTGTCTGCATCTATTAGTTACTATTTTATGAATAAAATTGGAAAAGATCACATTCAAAAATGCGAAAATGTTATTAAAAATGTCATGTAGGTGCTATAATAGTTTTGCAATTTGCAAATTTTACTGAAACCGGTTTTAAACGAATTGAATTTAAAGCATGGTTTTGGTAAAGTTAATGTATAAAACTAAGTTAGTATTGTAATAATATTGAAGATTCTAACTATACGAAGGAGAAATGTAATTATGGAACAAAATTCATATGTAATCATCGACGAGACTGGTATTCACGCTAGACCAGCAACAATGTTAGTACAAACAGCTTCAAAATTCGATTCTGATATTCAATTAGAATATAACGGTAAGAAAGTAAACTTAAAATCAATCATGGGTGTTATGAGCCTTGGTGTTGGTAAAGATGCTGAAATTACAATTTATGCTGACGGTAGTGATGAATCTGACGCCATTCAAGCAATCAGTGACGTCTTATCAAAAGAAGGATTGACTAAATAATCATGTCTAAATTAATTAAAGGTATTGCCGCATCTGATGGTGTCGCAATTGCTAAAGCTTATTTATTAGTTGAGCCAGACTTAACATTCGACAAAAATGAAAAAGTCACTGATGTTGAAGGAGAAGTTGCAAAGTTCAATAGCGCTATCGAAGCTTCTAAAGTTGAGTTAACTAAAATTAGAAATAATGCAGAGGTTCAACTAGGTGCTGATAAAGCTGCTATCTTTGATGCACATTTATTAGTTTTAGATGACCCTGAATTAATTCAACCAATCCAAGATAAGATTAAAAATGAAAACGCTAATGCTGCTACAGCATTAACGGATGTAACAACACAATTTGTTACAATTTTTGAATCTATGGATAACGAATACATGAAAGAACGTGCGGCTGATATTCGCGACGTTTCTAAACGTGTGTTATCACATATTTTAGGTGTAGAATTACCGAATCCGAGTATGATTGATGAAAGCGTTGTTATTGTAGGGAATGACTTAACGCCATCTGATACTGCTCAATTAAATAAAGAATTCGTACAAGGTTTTGCTACAAACATTGGCGGAAGAACAAGTCACTCTGCAATTATGAGTCGTTCTTTAGAAATTCCAGCAATTGTTGGTACAAAATCAATTACTCAAGAAGTTAAACAAGGCGACATGATTATCGTAGATGGATTAAATGGTGATGTAATCGTTAATCCAACTGAAGATGAGTTAATCGCTTATCAAGATAAACGTGAGCGTTATTTTGCTGACAAGAAAGAATTACAAAAACTACGTGATGCTGATACTGTTACAGTTGATGGTGTTCACGCAGAGCTTGCTGCAAATATTGGTACACCTAATGATTTGCCAGGTGTTATTGAAAATGGTGCACAAGGTATCGGCTTATATAGAACTGAGTTTTTATATATGGGTCGTGACCAAATGCCTACAGAAGAAGAACAATTTGAAGCTTATAAAGAAGTATTAGAAGCAATGGGCGGTAAACGTGTTGTTGTACGTACTTTAGATATAGGTGGAGATAAAGAATTATCATACTTAAACTTGCCTGAAGAAATGAATCCATTCTTAGGTTACCGTGCGATTCGTTTATGCCTTGCGCAACAAGATATTTTCAGACCACAGCTACGTGCATTATTACGTGCATCAGTTTATGGTAAGTTAAATATCATGTTCCCAATGGTTGCAACAATTAACGAATTTAGAGAAGCTAAAGCTATATTATTAGAAGAAAAAGAAAACCTTAAAAATGAAGGTCATGACATTTCGGATGATATAGAATTAGGAATCATGGTAGAGATACCTGCAACAGCAGCATTAGCTGATGTCTTTGCTAAAGAAGTAGATTTCTTCAGTATCGGTACAAATGATTTAATTCAATACACATTAGCTGCTGACCGTATGTCAGAGCGTGTATCATATCTATACCAACCATATAACCCTTCAATCTTACGTTTAGTTAAACAAGTTATTGAAGCGTCACATAAAGAAGGTAAATGGACAGGTATGTGTGGTGAAATGGCTGGAGATGAAACAGCTATTCCATTATTGCTTGGTTTAGGTTTAGATGAGTTCTCTATGAGTGCAACGTCTATTCTGAAAGCAAGAAGACAAATTAATGGTTTAAGTAAAAATGAAATGACTGAACTTGCTAACCGTGCAGTCGACTGTGCAACGCAAGAAGAAGTTATTGAATTAGTTAACAACTACGTAAAATAATTAATTCTTTCGAAAGACAGAATTATAAATAAACCCGAAGTATTCATTGTGAGTAATTATGAATACTTCGGGTTCTTTTTTATGATTTATGTTAATTTCAATGGAATGTTGTTGCTAACTAATTAAACAACTATGTGTCATTAACAAAATGTTGTTCTTTAATTAATGTTAGTTAATTTAAAAATCGATATTTAATTTATGATAGCTATAAATGATGAAGTTGATTTAGATGAAAATTAATCTTGGATATTTAATACTTTGTTGATTTCATCAAGATCAACATGGTACATTGGATTGCCATTCAACAAAATAAACGGAGTTGAAAAAGCATCAAAATCTATCATTTCGTTTCGATATTGTTGATTGTTGATATTTCTCTCTTCAAAATCAATGTGATGCTCATTTAGATAATTTTTTACAAATGTACAAGGTGGACAATCATTCTGCGTATAAACGATTATTTCTGACATATATCATGCTCCTTCGTGCTTTATTCTAATGTAATATACACAATTATACATTGAAATTCAAATTTGTGAACACATTGTGAACTGACATAAATTATACACAATTTCATAGCGCATAATGTTTTAAAAATACACATTATAGCAATTATAATTAAGTTCATTGTGTTGTCATCAAAAAAAGAAAAAGGTGATGTTTTTAAATGGATACAGTTGAAATCAGTCGGTTTTTGACAGCTATGACTTTAGCAGTTCATATCATTTTTGCAACGATTGGTGTTGGTATGCCTTTAATGTTCGCAATTGCAGAATTTTTAGGTATTCGCAAAAATGATCTTCAATATATAGCTATGGCCAAAAGATGGGCTAAAGCTTATACAATTACTGTAGCAGTGGGAGTTGTTACAGGTACAATTATAGGACTTCAATTATCATTGATTTGGCCTACATTTATGGAAATGGGTGGACACGTTATTGCACTTCCATTATTTATGGAAACATTTGCGTTCTTCTTTGAAGCTATTTTCTTAAGTATATATTTATATACTTGGGATCGTTTTAAAAATAAATGGACACATTTCTTAATTAGTATACCAGTAATTATTGGTGGCTCTTTCTCAGCATTCTTCATTACTTCAGTGAATTCATTTATGAATACGCCTGCAGGTTTTGAGTTGAAGAATGGAAAGATGGTCAATGTTCAACCTATAGAAGCGATGTTTAACCCATCGTTTATAGTTCGATCATTTCACGTAATTACTACAGCCGGTATGACGATGGCATTTGTTATTGCATCAATAGCAGCTTTTAAATTATTGCGTAATCGTCAACCTAAAGATACTGTCTACCATAAGAAAGCTTTGAAAATGTCTATGATAGTTGGATTCTTTTCAACATTACTTTCTATGTTGGCAGGGGATTTATCTGCAAAATTTTTGCATAAATTCCAACCTGAAAAATTAGCAGCTTATGAATGGCATTTCGATACATCTTCCCATGCCAAATTATTATTATTTGGTGTGTTAGATGAAAAGACTCAGCAAGTTAAAGGTGCGATTGAATTACCTGGACTATTGAGTTTCTTAGCAGATAATAGTGTCAAAACTAAAGTACAAGGGTTAAATGATTTTCCAAAAAGTTTACATCCGCCTATGATCGTCCATTATTTCTTTGATTTAATGGTAACGATGGGAATTTTATGTTTTGTCATTTCAGGTGTTTATGTCTTAACTTTAATGTTTAAAAAGCTTAGAAAGTTTTCTACTCATAAATGGATGCTTTATGGAATATTATTAACAGGCCCAGCTTCAATGCTAGCTATAGAATTTGGATGGTTCTTAACAGAGATGGGTAGACAGCCTTGGATTGTTCGTGGTTATATGCGCGTGGCAGAAGCAGCAACACAAGCAGGCGGAATAACCTTCGTTACAATTTTATTTGGCATATTGTACATCATTTTAATGTATACATGTGCATACGTATTAATTCGTATGTTTAAAAATAAACCGGCGTATGAAGATGTAAATCGTTTAGCCAAGAAGCAAGGAGGAGAAATAGAAAAATGATTTATGCATTTATAGGTATAACAGTGTTATGGTTGTTTTTATTTTGCTATATCATTATTGCTTCTATAGATTTTGGGGCAGGTTTCTTCGCATTGCATTCAAAGTTAACTGGTGATGAAAAGAAAATTAATCACTTAATTTCACGTTATTTAAACCCAGTTTGGGAAGTTACGAATGTATTCTTTGTTTTCTTCTTCGTAGGATTCGTAGGTTTCTTTCCAGAGTCAATCAAATATTTAGGCACGGTATTGTTAATACCAGGTTCAATAGCACTGATTATGATATCGTTGAGAAACAGTTTTTATGCATTTGAAAATTATGGTCAAGATACAAAATTAGCATGGATGATCATGTATGGGGTAAGTGGATTATTAATTCCAGCTTCATTATCTACTGCTTTAACTATTACAGAAGGTGGCTATATTAATGTTCGAAACAATGTTATCGATCTAGATTGGGTGCAGTTATTATTAAGCCCATTTGCTTGGTCTGTAGTATTCTTGGCAATTATTTCAGTTTTATATATTTCATCAGGATTTTTGACATATTATGCTAAAAAAGCAAATGACGAACCAGCATATAATTTAACAAGACAATGGCACATATTTTTAGGGCCGCCGATGATTATCATTTGTTTATTCGTATTTCTATCATTACGCATTCAAAATTCTGAACATTTTTATTCAGCTGTTTTTGACTATTGGTGGATGTTTGGTATAAGTTTCTTATTCTTTGCATTAGCTTCATTGTTAACATTCTTTAAGAAAAAACATGGTTTGGCTTTTGTATTTGTTATTTTACAAATGATGTTCGCGTTCTTTGGCTATGGAATTAGTAAATTGCCATACCTTTTATATCCGTTTGTAAAAATTACAGATGCATATGTTAATCCAGAAATGGGCTGGACATTAGTGATTGTCTTTATTTTAGGTTTACTTTTATTACTTCCATCGTTAATATTATTATTAAGATTATTTGTTTTCGACAAAGAATATGTTGAAGGAAAGAAATCATAAGTTGAGACGATACCCCAACTTTCATTTACTTGCATTACTGCATTTAGATAATTTAGTTGGGGTACTCATTTATAATAATTTTAAATTTATATTTTCAATGAATTGATGAAAATCATTTAATGGAGGGCGAGTATGGGTAAAGAATATGTAGTCATCGGTCTAGGTCGTTTTGGAGGTAGTATCGTTCGTGAGTTGAATGCATTAGACATGGATGTAATGGCCATCGACCATGATGAAAATAGAGTGAATGAATATAGTGATATCGCTACTCATGCGGTTGTTGCAGACACTACAGATGAAGCAGTTATGAAAAGTTTAGGTATCCGTAACTTTGATCATGTCATTGTGGCAATTGGTGAAAATATTCAATCAAGTACGTTGACGACTTTAATTTTAAAAGAGTTAGGTGTAAAAAAAGTAACTGCTAAAGCACAAAATGATTATCATGCAAAGATTTTAAATAAAATTGGAGCAGATACGGTTGTGCACCCTGAGCGTGATATGGGTAGACGTATTGCGCATAATGTTGCGAGTGCAAGTGTACTTGATTATCTTGAGTTGGCAGACGAGCATTCTATTGTAGAATTGAAAGCAACTGAAAAGATGGCGGGGCAGTCTATCATTGATTTAGATATAAGAGCACAATATGGAATTAACATTATTGCAATTAAACGAGGCAAAGAGTTCATCATATCACCAAATCCAAATATTAATTTAGAAATAGGTGATATTTTAATCATGATTGGACATGATAATGATTTAAATCGCTTTGAAAAAAATATTGCGACGAGATAATCGGGAGTGGGACAGAAATGATATTTTC
>NZ_JACVZN010000037.1:0-27995 GCF_017151895.1 Staphylococcus sp. EG-SA-15
ATTGACTGCATTAGCTGTATAATTGGATTCACGACTCGCAACACGCATCATTTCGTGTGTAATCCAGCTAGCTTTGTATTGACCTCCAAGTATATTTTGAGCTGTTCTAATCGCTCTGCGCGCATTTTCAGAACCACTCCCTCCAGGTGAATTCTTTCCACCAGTTTTGTCGTTTTTCCGTAACCAAGGAATAGGGTCTGTCGAATACCTATTGGACTCTCCGCCTTGATTGACTTGGAAATGTAAATGGCGGTAATTAGTCATAGAACCTGTATTACCTGATTTACCAATTAATTGACCAGCTTTAATTTGTTCACCTGTTCTACGCAATTGTTCAGATAAGTGCATGAACCACAAAAATGTTCGACCTTTTTGAACAGTAATTGCTTTACCGCCACCATAGTTGTCATACCAACTTCTAACACGTCCACCCATTGGCGTACGTATAGGGGTACCGGTCGGCGTATCATAGTCAACACCATGATGAACGCCTCCGTTAAATGGATAATTGGGGTTAGGAGGTTTTGGCGGTGCTGAATAAGGTTGTAGTATTCTGAAACTATCAAACACAGAACCATCTCCCGCTTGGCTCTCTAATCCTTCTTTTATCCAATTAATCGCCTTACTTTTAATCTTATTCCAAGACGCTTTTGTTATATCGCCAACAATACCCATACCTTTAGTTAGAGAGCTAAAGTCAACACCAAACGCTTTGAGCACATAATTTAAAAGCTTACCCGGATTATCAATAAAGTCCATTACATCGCCAACTTTATCGCCAAGCCATTTGGTACCTTTACCTATTTGATCTTTTGTCCAGTTAAATGCCGATGATGCACTAGATTTAATATCTTTCCACATAGTAGTACCGAAATGAAATCTCGGAAGCGTTCCGTTTAACATTGAATAAGTTTGTGCCCCGTTGTATACTTTTGAGCCTTTAGGTAAATAAGCCGTAGTATCTGTATTTGGTGTGATTACACGTTTACCATTAGGGAATTCAATCATTTCATTTCTGAAACCATTTGGACCATTTCCGCGTCCCTTATCCCCAACTGTAGCGAATGTGTCACGTGCAATCTTACCGTTCTTAACTAATCTTGTAGTAGTATGTGTATGTTCAGTACCAGTGTGTAACTTCGGTATTTTGTCCATACCCAACTTACCACCGACCCAGTTTAAACCTTCAATTAATTTATTAAGACCTCTTTTAACAGCGTCTACCATACCACCGATATGATCTTTAATTTTACCAATGATAGATTTTAAACCGTCACGCATGCTTCCAAAGATGTTACGTACTCTATCCCATAAGCGACCAGCTATACCTACCGTGTTATCTTTAATAGAATTCCAAATATTTGACATCCAATTTCTTAATTTAGTAAATATATCTTTCGTCGCATTCCATAAATTTGTGAATTTAGACCTTACACCCGTAAATAACGAATGAGCCTTGTCGACGGTATTGCTTTTGATATTATTCCACGTACTAGATAACCAGTTTTTCATATTAGTGAAAATAGATTTAACACTATTGAATAAGAAACCAAAAATGCTTTTCGTCGCATTCCAAATTGCCGATAAAGATTTACTGAATATACTTTTTATTACGTCCCAAATTCCTGCTATCAATCCTTTTAGCAATCCGCCAAAGTACCTAACAACACCAAGTATTTTGCCTACAAACCACAGTTGTATTAAATTCCAAATTAACTGCACAGTGCCTTTCAGTATCATTACAATGCCGTCCCAAACACCTCGCCAGTTTCCTGTGAAAAGACTAGAGAACACTTTGATAATACCCAAAATAATATTAATAGCCCCTTGTATTACACCTTTGATATTTTCCCAAGTGCTGACAATCAAAGCTTTAACCGCCGGCCAAATAAATTGCATCACTTGCCAAATCGCAAACATAATTGGTTTAATAATAAAGTTAAAAATAAATTCAAAGGTTGCTTTAATGAAACCAGCTATATTTTGCAAAGCTTGTGTTATTTCTGAGCCGTTCTCTTTCCAGAAAGAGGCTAATTGAGCGCCTATCTCTTTGGCGAAACCAACGATTGCATCAACTACTTTAAAGAAAGTTGTTCTAATCGTATTAACTACATTTTGTATTCCTGCTACAGTTTCGGGTGGAAATATCTTCTCTAGGGTAACCGCGCCTTTACTATCACCTTTGAATAAATCAAAGAAACCTTGTAACGCTAGTTTAGCTGCTTTAAATGCGTTTGCTACACCAGAGATTGCCTGATTTACAATATTTCTAAAAGTTTCTGAACGTTTATAAGCTTGATAGAAAGCTATGCCAATACCAACTAATGCACCTACAATTAATGTTATGGGTAACGTTAAACTGGATATCGACACACCTAAAATCGGAAATAGTTTAACAAGTGATGCGATTTTAGTTCTTAAAAACGCGAATATACTACCAGCTTTATTAACGTTTATTAACAAGGGTCCTAAAACTGTCATTGCATTCCCCATCACGCTGATAAACAAACCGAACATAAAAACTAAAGGACCTAAAACTGCTGCAAATAATCCAAACCCAACAACCGCTAATTGAATTGACGTTGGTAATTTAGTAACCCATGTCACTACTTTGCTAAAAGCACTTACTATAATCTTTAGTGCTGGTTCTATTCTGTCATAAATCGTTAAGGCTAGTTCTTCTAATTGCGACCTTAAAGTTCTTAATTTCCCACCTAAACCAGATTCCATTGTATCGGCCATTCTTTTAGATGCCCCGGTAGATGAATCTATAGATTTGGTTAACTTTTGATAGTCTTCATCAGAAGCATTTATAATTGCTAATGCTCCTGACATCGCTTCTTTACCAAATATTGTAGCTGCAGAACTAGCTTGTTGGTCTTTTGAAAGATGTTTAAATTTTTCTCTCAGTTGGTCTAAAAGCTTTCGCATAGGAATCATTTTCCCATTACTATCTGTAATAGATATTCCTAAGCGCTCCATTTCATTCCCCATAGCTCTAGTCGGACTTGAAAGATTGGTGAACATTGTTCGTAACGCTGTACCTGCTTTTTCACCTTTGATACCAGCATTACTCATTAAACCTATCGCAATAGATGTATCTTCAATCGTGTAACCTAACGCACCTGCTACAGGAGCGACATATTTAAAAGCTTCTCCGAGCCCTCTAACATCCGTATTTGCCTTCGAGCTAGTTTGTGCTAAAACGTCCGCAAAATGACCACTATCCTTTGCTTTTAAACCAAATGCCGTTAGTCCATCTGTAACAATGTCACTTACTGCTCCCAGTTCTTCGCCAGATGCTGCCGCTAAATCCATAACTCCGCTTAAACCTTCCATCATTTGCTTAGAATCCCAACCAGCAAGTGCCATGTAATTTAATGCTTCAGCCGAATCTGATGCGCTAAATTTTGTTGTTGCACCCATTTCGCGAGCCTTTTTCTTCAAAGCTTCAAACTCTTCACCAGTAGCACCTGAAGTTGCTTTAACTTTTCTCATACTGTCATCGAATTCAATACCTTTTTTAGCTGCTACAGCAAACCCAGCAACCACCGGCGCAGTTACATACATAGTCATGTTACGGCCTACATTTTTCATACTGTTACCAATTTCTTGAAGTTTAGGACCAAAATTATTAAAGTTGGTACCAAGTTTTCCCATTGCAGTATTTAATGCTTTCTGCTCTCTTTGCATGTCTTTTAATTCTTGTGTGGCTTGGTTTAACTCTCGCTCATATTGGTTTAATTTAGCGTAAGCTTCATTGTATTTAGCAGCCGCAGCTTGTGTCTTTGCACTGTTTTCACCAGTTTCTTTACTAAGTTTGTCATAACTATCTTTCAGCTCTTTAGTAATCTGGGCTTGAACTTTTTGTTTTTTACTCAAACCTTCGACTTTTATCTTCGACTTTTCTAATGAATTATCATATCTAGAAAATTGTGATAAATTAGCCGAAAGCTCACGCGAAACCATTTTCATTTGCCTATTTAAACCTGTCACACCTCTATTGAATCCAGAACCATCTAAATCAACCTTTATGACCATATTACCTATAGGATTAGGCATTTAAAAACCTCCTTTCTTCCAAGATGTAAATAAAAAATCAACCTTTAAAGGCTGATTAAAAAATATCTTTAAAACTTTTCGCAGTTCGCTTTGTTTCAATCTTCGATTCGACAATGTCTAAAAAGAAGTGTATCGGCATGTTAGCCACTTTTTCTGCATCCATGCCGTTTTCTATCAAATCTTTAGCTATTTTCCTGTAATTGTTGTAGACAGCTTCAGGTGTTAAATCTTCTTTTCTTATTTCTGATTCTCTGTCACGAACTTTTTTGTATCGCTAGGTTCCCCACCTGTAATGCGTCCAATTAACTGTCCAATCTTTTCAATACCTTCTTGACCATTTGGTAATCCTTTTTGAAGTTCTATACTAGTAAATTGATTATCAAAAGCTTCAACGATGAAATCCAAAACTTCTTCCAATACTTCCATTTGTACAGCCATGTTGTTTTCGTATTCTTCTTGCTTGTTTTTGTATTCTTCCTGTTCTGTCACACTTAAGTTATTAAATTCTTCTTCTGTTAGATCTTTAAAATCAGCCCCCTTAAAGGCTTTGTTAAGTTTCAAACCTAATTTTGAACCTTGAATTGTTTCAAACAAAGTAATAATCGGCTTTGCTAAATACTTTTGATATTGCGGCTTTCCTGTTTTTGTAAATCCTGTAATTAATTCAATTGATGTACGTTCCATTATTAAATTCCTACTTTCTTTTTAATTTGGCCAAAATAAAAAGAGGGCGTTAAGCCCTCAAAACTTACATTTCTAAATTAGATTGTACTGTAATTTGCACAGTATCAGTTTGCTTTCCTGCAGTCGCTGTAACGGTCGCATTACCTTCCGCCAAACCTTTAACGAGACCAGTTGATGTTACGCTAGCATACGTTTGCCCCTCAGTCACTGCATAAGTTACTTTCTGTCCAGATGGTTCGGTTGTGGCTGATAGTTGTTTAGTAGCATCAACTTTAACTGTAACTTGTTCATCAGTGACGTTTACAGAAGTGACTTCAACTTTTTCTGTTTTTTTCATTTCTTTTTCTACAGGTTCCATATTTTGTTCTCCTCGACTAGACATGAATTCATCATAAGTTTTACCAAATGTTTCCATGAATACATAATCGCGCCCTGTAGTGCTTCCTTTTTTATCATAGCCTGTAACATGCGAGCTTTCATCAAACAAACGATCAATAAAGTTACCTTCTACATCATCATTTTGGAATTCAACCTTATCTTGTTTCGTTTGCCCTTTGATGCTTGAACGAGTGAATTTACCTTTGAACAAGCCAACCCATTCTGAAGACTCATCATGATTACGTCTTTCAAATACAATCGCTACATCTGGCGGAATATCCTTAGCTCCATATTTATAACCACCTACACCTTTTTTAGCGCCATTCAAGAACGCCTTATCGTCAGCAGGAACAGTAACAAATGTTGTCTTAACACTCAGTTTACCATTAGATACAGCAGTTGCTGCGACCATATCATCTCCATAATCTTCCTCGGTATCTTGTGGACGGTCTACTTCAATTTCTTTTAAGAAACGAATACGTGTGCCAGCTCCAGTTTCCCATTCATTTTCTGTATCTTTTAAAATAGGTGCATAATAAAAGTTTGATACCCCAATTGCGATACCCGAAACTCCTGTATCTGCAAAATGTTGTAAGTTTAATTTTAAAAATCTTGGTGCTTGTTTCAATTTTTCAATCATTTAATTTTCCTCCAATTTCATTGATAAAATCGAGCCTTTTGCTCTTATAATATGTCTGAATGACATGACGTCACTCTCGTATAACGGTTCTCTGTAATAACATTGAAAATTTATCACTTTGAGTAACTCAACAATTTTTTCTGCTTGCTCGTTCGGTTCATCTTGAGACCACCAAACATCAATTTGGTAATGGTATTCTCTTGAAATCTCGTTATCATCAGCGTATGTGTCAGGATTGAACGGTAAGGGATATATACGAATAATAGGCTTGTCAGTTTTTTCGTGAAAATGGTCATCTATAGTGTAGTTAAACACATTCACTTCATCTGTAATGTTATTTGCAATAATAGCGTTTCTAATTATTTTGGTAACATTAATCATTTTTGCAACCTCTTAGCAGTATCAAGCATTGTTTTTAAAACTTTGTTTTTCCCTTGCTTTTCTGTTTTTGTTATAAACAATTGTGGTTTTTGGTACATTGTTCCAAATTCTGTTGCATGAATACGGTGTGAGACGCCTTTAGCGTAACCAATTGTAACGATTTTCTCACTTGTGTGTCTGTCTGTTTTCACATTAGAAACAGCTATGTGATCGCGAGCATGCTTTTTAGTATTCGCAAAAGGTGTATTACTTTTTAAAAGCGGGACTAATGACATAGCCCCAGCTTTGACAATTACATTACTATTTAAATTCATTTTTAAAACTGCATTTTTCAAACCTTGTTCAATGTTATTACTTTCAATTCTTGCCCCCATTAAATGACCACCTCGCCATAGATACGCAAATAAGATTTATCTTGATAATCTGGCTTTACATATTTGATGTTAAACCTTTGCCCTTCATGCAAGACGTAATGCTTATTTGTTGGTTTATAATCACCTCGTGTATCTCTGATAATAATAGTTTTAATGAATTTGCTACCTGTATTGAGATTCGTTTGAGTGTCGGATTCTTTAGATTCTTGAATGCAAGCGAAACAAGAGTATAATATTTTCGTCTTCGGTTTCATCGGATTTCCGTTCACTCTCTCGCTTACATCTTCACAAAAATCTATGCGTTCATTTAATTTATTGGAATTAAATTTCATCATTTTCACTCTCCAAAAATTGCTCAAATGAACCTCTCAACTTATGCACAGTACTCAAAACCATATGAGGCGCAAGCGATAAATCCCTATCCAAATAAGCAATACGGTTTTCAAAATAGTAACTTGCTAAAGGGTATATAGCACGAGCAAATAGAGGATGACTTTTAAACCAATCAATATATTTACTTGGTTCATCCGTAACAGCGCTAGCTATTTCATGGAATGCCCAAGAGTAATATATTCCTAATAAGTCGTCCTCTGAATTGTGATCTATTTTGCAATGCTTTTTTAATAACTTAAGTTCCTCAGCTGTTAATTGCATTCAATCACCTATTCTTCTTTCACTCTTTCAAGTATTACTCCATGCTCTTTCAGCTTTTTGTTAACATATTCAGCACGTTTTACTGTCATTTCAACACGTTTACCTGACTTTAAATACTGGCCTTTTTCCAAGTCAGTATAAGATTTCTTCACTTCATACATTGCCATAGTTTATCACCTCTTTATAAAGTATCGAGCGCTTATTATGCTTCTAAGCCAAGATCGCCTTCACCGCGTTCACTATCATCATATTCAATCACAATTGCTGATTTATAATCTAGAATTCTACAGTCTTGACGTACAGCAATCATTAAACATTCTCCGAAATGCATGTAGTCAGTCCATGATGCTTGGTATTGAGAGCGGTCAAATAAAACAATCGCATCTTTTAAGTTACCGATAATCAAAGTGTTATTACCTTTTTGCCCTAGTACTTCATCAGGTAAAATTTCGATTTTAGCTCCTAATAAACGCTGTTGCGTTTTTTCTTTAACATCTGGCTGGATTAAATAGTTTCCTAGCTTATCTTTCATTTTGTCTAATTTTGCAAACATAGTTTGCGAAACAATCGCAACATTATGTTCGTAATTCGGCTTAACATTCAGGTTAATAGCATCTTTAATATCATCTAAAGATTTTGCTTTTTTAACTTCTAATTTCTTGCCTTCTTTTTCAAAACCTGAACTTGTAGAACCCGTTGATCCTTTAGTGATAACATCAATAATTGCTTTGTTTCGTGTTGCTGCAATAGTTCGCGCCATCCATAGTTTCAATTCTTGCAAAACATTCACTTTTGCATCTTCGATTGCTTCACGTGAAATTCGGAAGTAACCACGGTGTGTATTAATGTCATATGCTAATTGGAAGAATGGTTTAACTGCTAATTCAGGGTTTTCTTCTAATTCTTCAACTTTTTCAAGGGCTGCAACTTCTGATTGTCGTACTACCGGATATTTACCAGAACCATTTGTAACACGTTTGACCGTCACATACTTATCAAGATTAAACTCAACCTCTTTTAATTTTAAAATATCTGTAACAATTTCCTCTGGAATAACTACAAATCCTGAGTCTGTTTTTAACGAACCACCTTGAATATCATTGCGTGTTTCAAGGTATTCAGTAAAATCTCTAACTTCTTGTGATGTTACCTTTGTGTTTTGAATCGAAATACCTAAATCATTAATGTTTGCTTGGTTTCGATAAGTACGTGCTTCGTTTAATTCAACTGTTTGTGGATTGTTTTCTGAAGTTCCATCTTTTTCTTTTAGCTTATCTAATTCTTCTTGTTTTTCTTGGATTTGAGAACGTAAATCAGTAATTTCTTGTTCTAATTTTTCTGCTTTTTCTAACTCATCGTTATTAAGTGCTCGCGTTGCATACTTCACCTTTAAATCAATTTGTCTTTTAATGTCTGAAATCTCAGATTGTAACTTTTCTTTTGTTTTCATTTAATTTCCTCCTAAAATTGGCATAAAAAAATAGACATCGCTATATTCAGCATGTCCAATGGCTGTATTTGATAATGGTGTTCAACTTCACCAAATATTATTTAATATAGAGTGTTTCTTTAGTCTTATTTCTAATTCTTTTTTACGTTGTTCTTTTTTAACGGTTTCAATACTACGTAATGCTGGTTTAACATCAGTGTCTTTATAAGCCGGATAAGTCACTACAGAAACATCTGTAAGTTCACGAATTGCTGTTAAAGTACGTTTGTAAATGTTTTCTTGTTCATCAAAACGCACTTCATCGCCTTTATCGTCAAGCATAAAACCAAACGAACATTGATTGATGTTGCCTACACGCATGTTCTCATATAAATCACGTGCAAATGTTGTGTTTGGTAACTTACAACGATATTTAAGTCCAACATCATCAGTTTCGAGCTCCAAAGTACCCGATTTTGTCCTACCAATTATTTGCGATGGGATATGATCTACTAAACAACGCACATCAGATAAATCAGTGTTTTCTAAAGCGCGACGTGAAATCGTTTCTTTGAATCCACCAAGATTTTCAGACCAAGTATCAAACTTTAACGCATACCCCTCTATGACCATTTCGTTGTCATCATTTGAGCGTACCTCAATAATGTTGCCAACTCTCGTTTCCTTACTCATTTTCCTCACCACCTTTCAATTTTTTATCAGTAGCTCTCGATTTATTCATCTGATACTCATCTACAAGTTCAATATTCACATGGTTTAAATCGACTCTGTGAATACTACCATTACCGCCTGGTATTGGCGCTAATCCATCACGTTGTCTAATTTCATCAATATTCATCTTTCCAGAATCAATGTTAATTTTGTCAATTTCAGCTTGTGTTTTCTCATCAACAACTCGTATTTCAGTGGTATCAAATTTAAATTCACGATTCACATGTTCATCATTAAACTTAAAATTCAATTCTGCACAAACGCATGTAATATAAGGTTTTAAAGTTGATAAGTAATCTAAATTAGCATCCGTGATACTCATGTTCGCTGTTTCTATGCCGAACTTATGCAATGGAATACCAAATACACCTGCTATTTCTCTTGTTGATGATTTGTTTTCTCTGATAAGCTTTAAAACTTCTGTATCAACTTCTAATTGATCAAACGTCATTGATTCATCGAGTACGACAACTTTCCCCGCTTGTTTAGTTCCACTAAAACTTTTGTGAAATTCTTCTCTGGCACGGTCTCTTGCTTTTTTATTATCTAATACACCTTTCATTTTCAAAATACCACCAGCATGTGTGCCATTTCGCAAGAAATTGTTAAGGAAATCTTTTCCATTGTTATCTGATTCTATCGTGCGACTTAATGTGTCTAACAGTGACAAACCATTTATACCATCCAACGAATAAAATTTGATGTCTAACATATCCTCAAACTTAACATGACGCTCTATATTATTTCCGTTACTGTCTATCCTTTGATGAAAATAATACAGTCGACCTCTTGCGTCTGATTTCAATTCTATTTCGGATGTCTTTCTGAACGTTAAATTCATAGGTTCTCCTGTTTTATCACGTGTAATTTCAATATAGCCGTGCGATGTTAGTAAGGCACTAACAAACACTATTAATTTGAATATATAGCCGTTATACATTGGGTTAGGACGTGTATTTAACAAATTAACAATCCTGTCACTATAATTAATTTGACCGTTCACTGTCACCCTAATTGGCATGCGCGCCAAATCAGAAGCAATCATCATAACTGCAGTAAAGATGTCGCTATGCCTAATTGCTTCTATATCTTTATATTGTCGTAATTTTGTTCCTTGAAAACCTGGCAAAGTTTGAACCATCATTTGCAAATCATCTTCGTTGTATTGCAAGTCTCGTTTTTCATTTTTATAAAAAATTCCCACAATTACTAACTCCTTTCTTGATTGCTTTCATGATTTAAAATCAACGAAATAACAATCAGTGTTATACCAGTGCATAAAAGCCCTATATTTTGACCGAATGCTTTATACACAGAAACGTTAACCACAAACAAACCTAATAAAAAAAGGATGCTAACCAAATTAGCAACCAAGAAATTAAAAAAGACATTTATTTTATTCAAGTCCATTTTGTCACCACCTTTAAAATCCGAATTCTTCGCTTTCATATTTCTCCGTCCAATTTTCTTGGAATTCGTGCATTCTAGCCTCAGTGAAAGCTGTGATAATCGAAATAATCGGATCTATTTTTTGACGATTCATTTTTTTATTTATTTTCACATTGTCTTCTCCGTCACGAATCAAAACGGCATTATTAACTGACGTTGTAAGTAACATATTATCGTTATGCTGTATTCTTTCATCTGCAACCCACATTCTAAATTCTTTAATAGATTGTGATAACGCCTTAAAACTTTGTCCCACTTCAATAAGTGGCCAATCTAAAGCCATTGATTCGATTGTTGTTATAAAACTTTGCGCATTCCAAGGGTCATAGCAAACAGCCTGTACATTCAGGTCATGCGTCGTTATAAATTTCACTATAAAATCGATAACTTGTTTATAATCAATCATGCCGCTATCTGATTGTGTAGTCTCAGCTTCGCCACGTTCAATCGCTAATTCATAATTTATTTTGTCTCTCTTAGATTTTTGTTCTAAGTTTGTTCTTAATCCAATGAAAGAATGACTATGTAAAAACACTTTTTTATCGTCGTTAGGGAAAATAAACCCTACAGATGTTAAGTCATCCAATCTCGATAAGTCGACACCTATATACACATCTTTACCATTGATATTAGGCATAGGCGTTATTACTTGTTCCCAATCTGAAATATCTAGCAAGCTATCTTCTCTTTGCGCTTGCCATAAATTGAAGTTTTTAATCAAAATCTTATGATATGATGTCCCTTTTTCTAATTCGTCTTGTATATCAGCTTTTACATTTTGAAGTATAGTTTTTCTATGTTCTTTTGATTCTAAAAGCGGCATTGCTTTAATCCACTTTGTTTCATCTTGAACTTCTTCTTGTGAATCCATTTCAGCACAATATACAAAGTAATTATCAGCTCTTACTTCTTCATTTAAAATACGTTTAATATACTTATACTCTTGGTACATTTGACTATTTAAATTGTCTCCGGCCGTTGAAACAAGTAGGGTTAAAGGATTTTTTTGTAATGTCATACCTGTTTTAAACCTTGAGTACATCTCATCATCAGGCATACTTGCCAATTCGTCCAAAATAGCAACTGTAGGATCTTTACCATCAACCGCATCTGGGTTATTGGAAAGAGGTGCAAACACTGAACTACTTAATACATCTTCAATGTCTGTCTTTCTTACGTCTGTTTTTTCACGGATAAACTTGCTTTTACTTCGCATTAGGTTTACTTGTTGGCTTGCCATCTTGAATATTGTTTGCGCTTGCTTATAAGTAGATGAAGCTACATAAATTTGTCTATTAAATTTAGGGTATTGTCCAAACAACAGTTCATTAACGGACATTCCCGATACGATTAGAGACTTACCTTGTTTTCTAGCCATACTTATATAAGCTTTAGTAAACATTCTGTATTGACCTCTACGCCAGCCGTATAAGCTCCCAACAATGAATTTTTGAAACTCCATAAGAGGCATGGGCTGGTTTGTTTTAGGGTCTGGAAGCATTTCCACAAATTTAATTGCTTTGTTAGACAAATGATTATCCCAATGGCAACCATTCGGCGGGTTCTCCATAAAAGATAGGTGACGTTTACATACTTGAATATTCTTCAAACTTGCCAAAATTTCTCCTGAAACTACCTTTTTTGCGTATTGAGTAACATAATCAGTCATTACTTACCACTCACAAATTCCATATATGGATCATCATCTTCTTTTTCATCAGGAACCATAATACGCAATCGGCTATCAATAGTTAATCCTAAAGTATTAGCTGTTTGTTGCAATCGAATACCCGCTTTTTCCTTTATGTTGAACGCCGGATTAACCTTTTGATTTCCTTTGTCGTCTTCTAAAATCAAGTCTTCGCGCTCTAAAATCAAACTTGCTTTAACAAAGTCACTATAAAAACTACAATATTGTGCTAATTGTGCTTTATCTAAGTTGGAAATTGGCAATTCTTGCATGTGCGGTAATATTCTTAAGTATTCTTGTTTCGCTATTTCATCTAAAAAGTGCGGTGGTTCAGTATCGATTTTAGAAAATTTATTTAATTGAGCTTCTTGACGCTCTTTTTCAATAATTTCTTCTTTTGTATAATTCTTGTTCGAATTTGACAAAAGCTTCTTAGGTCTACCCGCCATAAATTAGCACCTCCTACTAAAAAACTTAAATAAAGGGAATTTTTTGAGAAGAAAACTCTGCTCCGTTCTCCAGAACCTTTCATTGACGCCCGTTTCATCTTTGGGGGGACTTCCTATTTTTATCTTTTTTAATATTTCTTCAAATCTTCTTTTGTCTTTTGGTTATGGCAAGCATCACACAAAGGCTGTAAATTACTTTTGTCTAATCTTCTTGCCCAATCAACTTTCGTTGGTACAATATGGTCAACCATAGTCGCTTGATTGCCACAAGAAACACAAATAAAATCATGTTCTAACAATACGATTCGACGCATGTTTTGCCACGTTTTCGATTTATAAAACCTTAAATACTCTGGATCGTTTCGACGTCTCAAATCATTGTAATTTTCAATTGCATATTGTTTGTGTTTATCACAATAACTTTCGTTATGATTAATCAATACATTACACGTTGGATGACCACATCGCTTCATAATAGACAATGAACATCACTCCTTGTCGACTTTCTTAACATCTTGCACAGTTACTTGTCTATCATCTTTATCATTGCTAATTAACAATAAGTTTCCTATCGATCCATCAACAAGATACTTACTACCTTGAAACAATACTTTGTCTCCTTGTTTTATACCATTGTCTAAATTGATAGTCTGATTAGGTTTATTCATCAAGATAGTGTTAACACTATGACCAGCTATCTCATCCAAGTTAATACCTAACACGTTAGTAAGATTAACTATATTCCACAATGCTTCGCTAAGTTCATTTATCATAATTCCTTTATCTATCGGTACATTACAAAACATATGCTGTTTAATTAGATCTGTAACATTGCCTGTAGATTGAGTTAAACCTAAGCCGTAACAAGTAATAGATTCATTTAAATTCAATTCATCATTGTGTGTACGTGTAGCTATCTCTTGGTACTTTGATATCTCCATTCTCCACCTCTTGTTTATAAAAATAAAACCCTCACTTAATGTGAGAG
Organism: Staphylococcus sp. EG-SA-15; assembly: GCF_017151895.1. Classification (NCBI taxonomy): domain Bacteria; kingdom Bacillati; phylum Bacillota; class Bacilli; order Caryophanales; family Staphylococcaceae; genus Staphylococcus; species Staphylococcus sp. EG-SA-15. The sequence continues at coordinate 13,911 of NZ_JACVZN010000037.1, forward strand.
TTCAAAAGAAATATAAATGTTTTGCTACACAGCAATTATAATAAAAAACAATATGTAGCATCAAAATTAGTCCGATGTGTACGATTTGTACGATGTGTCCGAACTGTCCGATGTGTCCGAAGTGTCGGTTTCTTGTTGCAAGTTATAAAGTATATTTACTATATCTTTTACTCTAGAATAAAAATTGTCTCTGCCTATATCAAGAATGCTCATAATCCTATTATGGCTTTCTCGTTGTTTTAACATTTGTAAAATATGATAATCTTTTTCATTCGTGATGTATTCTTCATATTCATCAATGAACGCTATCTTCTTAATCAAGTAATCGTACTTTCTAAGCGCTTTGTTTTTGTTTATAACTTTCACTAACACTTTATTGCTAGTCGTGCCTTTAGCTTTTGGCATCGCAGATTGATAACCATATTGTGCAATTGATGTACTTTCGTTATCGTAGACTTTACTGTCTATTATGTTCTTCATCCACTTGTAGTTATCTATCATTTCACGTATTTCTTTCCTGTTATACATGCAATACCTCCGATAATATAAATTACTTTTTAATATCGTTATTCATTCGCTTCAATTCAATCCTGTATTCTTCTAACCCGTTGTATCCTTTAGTCTTAACTACCTCATCAAGTAGATAATCATTCATATATCTGAGTGCTTGTATCTCTCTTGCACGATCACTATTAATACTGATAGAAACTAATAGCAATATAGCAAATACAATAGTCATAGTAATCCACATCACTCACTTACCTCCGCTCGAAAGACGTAATCACTCGGCGCCTCTATATCATCATTAGCCGTCATCATAATATATACTTGCTCAGTTACATACTTACCTAACTCATACATCGCTAGTAAGAATAATAGTCTCAAAATTTCTTTAACCACCACTAAACACCCCATGTTAATTTATCGATAATTTGTATAGCTTGTTTTAATGCGTCTCTTTTTTCTTCGATATCTCTATTATCGCCATCTTCATCAGCTGACATTAACTCACTGTCATATTCATATAATAGTTCTGATATTTCATTACTAGCTACTACTAATAAGTTTTCATCTACATCAATCGTTACCGTTTTCTTTGGCATCTCCATCTCTCCTTATCTTAACTTGTGCCTCGTATTTGCGCTCAGCTTCTTCTTTACTCTCTGCCTCAACAACTGTAAACGTCTGATTATCTCTAGCAGTAGTAAAATGTTCATGTGGTTGTCCTGTTGAATCTTTGAATGTTGTGACTAAGTATTGTGTCATTCCTCATAGCTCCCTTGAACTTGTTTGAGCTTACTCATAAAAAACATTACTAAAAATGCTATTAAGATATGCGTCTTTTGATGTTTATAAGCAAATGTAGATATCATAAAGATAGTAGCAAGCATTAACATTTCATATATGTTTGTGTGTATAGTCTTTTTACTCTTAAGAAAAATAATTGCTATGCGATAAAAGAGATAAACGCCAAACCCTATTAAAAATATTTCTAACATGTCGCTCACTTCCCCAAAACCTCCTTGACTCGATCTAAGATGTCTTTACACGTATCCTTTTCCTGCGTCTGCTGTTCCATCTTGTCTTTCGTGGTTCCTTTTCATTTTCTTTTTGTATGCGTCAATGAGTTGGTCGATAGAATATAAGTTGTAAGCTATGTCTATCACTATAACAATTGCTTGTTGGTCGGGATAAAATTCTTTGAATATTATCTGTGGTGTACTAACAACTGCGTCTTGAGCAAATTCTTTATCTTTAAAATTAAACATTTTGTGAAATTCTGTATCTTTAAAACTTGATTCAATCGCTTCTTTTATCTCTTCTGATGACACTCCTACTTGATTCGCAATACTCAATCCAAACGCCAACATGTCAGCTAATTCATCAAGTTGTACGTCTAACGGCTTACCTGGTTTCTTCTTCCAGTTCTTAAACGTTTCCAATGTATTAAACCATTCAAAGAATTCAACTACATATGCTATTTTGCTATCTCGTAAGTTCAGCGTTGGTATTCTATCGTCGAACTCCTTTTGTATTTGTAATAACTCTTGTAATTGATCAATTGTTAATGTGTTATTCATTTTCCTGTGCCTCCTCTACATTAATTTCATATTCATCATAATTAAATGATGCTTCAAATATCGCAATAAAATCCGCCTCAATTTCTGCTTCTTCTAAACTTTCAGCCTCGATAGTCTCTTCAATCATGCCAGCGTATGTGATTTGGACATTAAATTTCTTCATTTTCCTGCTCCTCCTCATATTTATAGACCACTTGACCCGTCATAATCCCTACTGCCTCATCAAGACCAATATCTTCTTTGAGTGCATCTTGCATAGCATTAGGTAAACCCTTAAGTATTTCATCAAACGCTTGCGCTTTCTTATATACGTCCTCAATCTCTTTTAGTAATCCCTATGTGTCATTACCGTTATACGCACTAGCACTTATAACGGACTGTTCAATTTGTTCGCGGTTATTCATCATTTCCATCTCCTCTAAAATAAAGTTAGTTGCTTCTGTTTCTCGTATTCCAAACCATGTTGCTTTATATATATTTCTAGCTCTTCGGCTGTATCAAACGTCTTCTTTACGCCTTGCCAACCTGGTACGATATGCCCGTGAAAGTAATAATTGCCGTTTGCTACATGGATATGTGCCACTCGTTCGTTATCTTGATACAGATATCTCTTAGATCCAAAGAATTGATTTAGGTATTCTTTGCGTGCGTTATCTGTCATGATCTACTTCTTAACTTTCACGAATATGTCGTTTTCCATCAGGTAGCACGCATAACGTCCTCTTGGATGTTTCTGAGGCACATTAAACAAATGTGGCTTCTTTCTTCTTAGCTCAGCCTCTTTCTTTCGCTTTCTTTCCAATTTGCGTTCGAGTCTAGCTTGTTCCAGTCTTTCTATTGTTTTCTTTTCTCTGTACTCGCTTAAACGCGTACCTTCTGGTGCGTCCATTGCTTCATGTAGTTCCCAACCGTCTTTTACTCTCTTAGAAACCATTCCAGCGGTTATACCGTGACTTTCTATTAATTCCATTTCAAATTTACTGAACCTATAAGGTTTATCGTTTATTGTTACAATTCTTGCTTTTCTCGCCATTTTATCCACCTCTTATATTTCTTCTATTCGTATGATTATTTTGGGCTCAATTCCATAACGCTTTGAGCTAGTTATTTCTGTAATTTGGTTATCGTCTTTCCATACATGGCCATTACAAGCATCTAATACCGTTTTAATTAAGTTGTCGATATCCGGCTTAGTCACTTTATACTGCCCAACCATTTCGCTTTTCTTTTTCTTCGACCACGATTTAAGCAATGGAAAGTAAAAGTCTAATTCGATTTTTAGTGCGCGCTCTAGATTTAACTTAGGCATTTGCCCTTGTATATACGCTTTATGCTTTGTGTAAGACGTTGGCATGTAAGTTTGAACAAATCTACCTGTTTTACGAAAGCGTGGACGGGGCGACCCCATCGGCGCATTAAACACTTCATTAAATTTAATTTCTATCTCCATGTAATCCCTCATATATATTCAAATAAGCTTGTTTGGTGTCCTAACTCCATTTGTTCATTATCAATAAGTGTATTTAATTCATAATCGTCTAAATACCAACGACGACCATTAAATTTTGTTTCTTTTATTCCAACAACTAAATGCCGACCATCTTTAAAATGTGGTGTAACTGAAAACATTTTGTTGCCGTCATGATCAAATAGATAGTATTTATCAAATGCATCCATTTTCAATCACTCCCATTTGCTATTTAGACGCTTAATAAAAGCTTCTCTGTCTTTCTCAAGGTTTTCATCTACTTCCGGCGTTTTCGTTTCTCTCGTGCTGTCTGTGAGCCATTTGGGTGTTTTTTCTTTCGATGGTTTAACATAAGGTTTATTAGTTTGCTTTTTGCTTTCCAGTTGTTGCTTTTCAAATGCACGTACTTGTTCAATAGATTTCAAGTTTGCATTAAGCCATGTATTCAAAATGCTTTTAGCATATCCCCAAGTAACTTTATTTCTGTCTTTAGCGATTTTAAGTGATGCGGTAACTATTTGATCTGAATCATTTTCAAATGAATCAAGATAGTAATTTAAATCGTCTAAATTGTAAGGAGTTATGAAACCGAATCCGTTATCTTGGAAGAAGTCGAAGGCAGCTGCCTTCTTCTTCTCATTATTCACATTCTTTTCATTATTATCTTTATTATCATTATTGTTTGTGTTGGTTTGATGTTGTTTTGATGTTGGATTGATGTTTGACTGATGTTGTTTTGATGTTGGTTTGATGTCGTTTTGATGTTGGTTCCTTCCCTGCTCACTTTGATAAAAGTCATAATTGACAATGGTTATAAGGGTATATTTTGATGTTGTTTTGACTTCTAACATTCCATCACTCTCGAGTAAGTCAAGGAAGGTTTTCACTTTAAATCGTGACCAGTTAAAAAGGTCAGACAAGGTCAAAATCGATGTTAATCTTTGTCCTCTTTCTACGGTTACAATTTGGTTTCCAATAGGCACTTTTGCCTTTGAATGATTCGCTTCCATGAGTAAATATATCCATGCTTCAAACTTTGAAAATGTTCTCTTTTCTTTAAATAGCCAATGATTTTGAATTGAGCGATCAATACTTATCCAACCAGTCATATACACACCTCACTTTCAAACCGGTTAAATTAGAATGGTAAATCATTGTCATCTATTTCAATCGGACCATTTGCATTCGCAAACGGATTATCTTTTACTGGTTTGTTATTTGAATATTGCGATTGTCCACGTGTTTGTTGTACTTGTTGTTGGTATAAATCTTGTTGAGTGTCATTTGAGTTTTTCGGTTCTAAAAATTGAATACTATCAGCAATAACTTCCGTAACATATACACGTTGACCTTCCTTATTTTCATAATTCCGCGTTTGTAACCTACCATCTACGCCCGTCAACGATCCTTTAGATAGGTATTTATTAACGTTCTCTGCTTGTTTTTTAAATACGATGATATTAATAAAGTCTGCCTCGCGCTCTCCTTGTGCATTCGTAAATGTGCGGTTAACTGCTAATGTGAATGATGCTACATTTACACCACTTTGAGTGGTTCTTAATTCTGGGTCTCTAGTTAAACGACCAACTAATATTGTTCTGTTTAGCATTTATAAACCTCCAACATAAACGGGCGCGCCCGTCACTTTTTGTATTTCACTTTTAATGTATTTTGCATTTGAATTTTGACTACTTAAATGAATTAAATGTATTTCTTCGAGTCTAGTTAAATCATTTGCTTTTAACATTCCGATAGCATGTTCTAAGCTAAAATGAGACTCCATAATTCTGTTTGCTAATGTGCTGTGCACACTGCCGTTTTTTATGTTTTCCTGCATTTGTTCATAGATATAATTAACTTCTAACATCATGTGCGTAATGCCGTTAAATTTGTATTTCAAATACTTTGTATCAGTAACATACAGAACCTTATAACCTAATGTACTTTGTAATAAGAAAGCCACAGGCTCGTTAGCATCATGTTCGATGTCAAACGGTAGAATTGACCATGTGCCTATTCGCAGCTCTTGCTTTGCCTTAATCGTGCATAAGCGATGACTTTCAAAATTCATAGCTTGTTGTGTTCCAGCAGTCATATAGCTGATTACACCATTGTCGACAAACTGCTTTGTGTACTTTGCATGATCACCATGTTCGTGTGTGATAAGACACCCTGCTATATGTCTTGTTTTATATTTAAAATGCTTTTGAACACGTTCAAATTTTATACCTGCCTCAAGTAGTAACGTAGTACGTCCATCATTTAAGACGTAGCAGTTACCACTTGAACCAGTTGCTATTGTTTCAATTAAAATGGCTCTTCTTCGCTTTCTTTTTCTGTTGCAGGTTCTTTTATTTCTTCAAAGTCAGATACATCAATAGGCTTATCATTTTCTAATTCTGTGTATTGTGCTTCTTCGAGAACTGGTTGTTCAAAGTCCAATTGTTCTTGATTTGCATTTTCTTCAACTTCTGCGTCCAACACTTCTTTGCGTTGACGTTGTTCGGATTCTTGTGCGTATTTGAAAAGATTGCTATCTGTTGATGTGTTGATATAACGTTTAGCAGCTCTATTGATAACTGTTTTTTTAGCCATTTCTTCTTTGAAATTATTATGTGTTTTAGAATTTTGTAATGCTTTTTCATCTTTAATCATTGATGACTGCATCCATGCTTGTTTAATTTGTTCAATAGTCATGACTTCAATATAGTTATCTCGTCCATCATTAAATACGATTGTGCAGTACGCACCGATAATGTTTTCTTTGTCGATGTTAAAGAAGTCTTGTTCGTGTTTAATCGCTTTGATACGTCCTGTTCCTCCCATTTCTTGCTTGAATGTATCGCCTTTATAAATCACTTGAGCAACAACATCTTGAGCACCTGCATCACGTTTTAACATCATTACATTACCGTGATAGCTACGTTGTAACTGCATTTTGTTGCCGTAAGGAATAAAGTAGCATTGATTTTTAGCTGGATTTAAACCTTGCGTTACCATGTCTAATAAGGCATTTGCTTTGCTTGTATCGTTACAACTCATTAATTTGTTATCTTGGCTGATTTGTAACCATGCTTGTTTCATGGCATTACTTGGTGAATAATCATTTGGCAATTCCAAATTGCCTTGTGACTCTAAAACTCTCACTTTGTTTAATACGTTGTCAGATACGTTCTTTTCTTGTACTAATTGTTGTTCAATAGTTTGTAATTTATTATTTTCAGTCATTTTATATAGTCTCCATTCTTATTTTTTTATCTTGTTCATTTACTATCAATTGAATTTGTTGTGATTCTGTTTTGATAAGCTCTGTTACTGATTCAGCATTATCAATAAATATTGGCGCTGTAACTTTAAAATGTTTTGACAGTGTATTGATGATATCTAAGCCAACATTAATTCTTGAGGCGTTATTTAAACCGCTGTCGTATTCGACGCCGTTAACCGTTGTGGAACATGTTTCTTCTAATTCGCCGTTAACTAAGGTATTGAATAACTTAAATTCAGCAATCTCAAATTCATTATTGATATTTTCAGTAAGCATTTTGACTTTTGTTGTTGTAAATTCTTTTAAGATATAAAGGTCATGTGAATACTTTTCTTTTTCATCCAATAATCTATCTTCTTCATTTCTTAATTCAGAAATAACATCATCTAGATGTTTATTTGATTTTTCGATTGATCTTGACACTTCAATTTCTGATTTTTCTTGAGTAAGTTCGCTTATTTTGTCATCTATTCCTGAAACGTTATCTTGAATAGTTTTCCTAATGTTCGAGCGTTTTTGATTAATCTCGTTTATCTCTAACATTACTGCTTTGTATTCGTCAGTTTGTGTAACGTCAACATGAGTCGTTTTCAACTTATTAATTTTGTTTTGTATTCTTGCTGAACGCTCTTCTGCTTCGTTGATTTTAATTTGTAGATTATTGTTGTCATCCTCTAACTTCTCGATGATTGGCTTTATTTTCTTTCCTTCTGAAATAATGTGATTGATAGATGTTTGTATTGTTTCTAATTCTTTCGATTTTTTTACATTGAATTTCTGTAAAGCTTTTTCTCTTGCCTCATTCACTTGTTCAGTTGGTAACTGTTGACCGCAACAGCTACATACATTGTCATCAAGATGTTCAAATTTTTGATTTTTAGATTTTTCTAAATCACTTTTTAGTCCTTTGTGATTTTCCAATAATTGATTACGTCTATTTTCTTCATGCGTAATTTGTTGTTTGTTTTGCTTTAATCTCGTTTTAAGGTTCGCAACCGTTCCATTTTCAACGTGTAACTCATTTGTTAAAGCATAAATTTTGTTCTCATTACTTGCGCTGTTATTGTCTTCTATGCGTTTCAATTCTGATTGTTTATCAGCTAATTGATTACGCAAATTAATTTCTTCCTTACCGTTTTGAATATCTATACGCTCATTTTCAAGTTGCTCAATTTCTTGTTTGATAATTGCGTATCTATCGTTATCGAATTCTGGTACATCCTGCTTATTTTGTTGTGTTTGATTAATACGTATCGGAATATCTTTGATGTCTTTGTTAATCTGCTTTATCTTGTCAGTAAGAATCTTTTTCTTTGTTTCAATTTCATGATCACCAAGAATATTATTTAATTTTTTAAAGTCGTTATTTGTTTTAATGACATCCTCATCATTAATTGGTTTTGCAATTTCAAATAACAAACTTCTTCGTTTCTTCCAATCGAGTAAATTAAATGCTTGGGGATTTGTAATCAACTTGAATACATCTTCATCAATTAGTTCATCAATACGAGCTTTATAATCCTTTACTTTTATTGATTCATCATTGATATATTGTTTCTTTGTTCTACTTCGTGAGTATTCCTTGCGATTCGTCTTTTGATTTATTGTGTATTTAGGATGTGACTCTTTTTTGAAAGTCGTTATTTTTCCGTCGATTTCAAATTCTGCGAAAACAGTCGGAATTAACTCATAATTTTCTTCGTTTTTTTCGTTTAAAGGTACAGGGTTAAATGATTTGGTTGATCCGTCCAAACCTTTATCGAAAAGCAGCCATTGTAATGCGGTTGCAGTCGTAGTCTTACCAGTCGCATTATTGCCGTATATTTTTGTGTCTTTACCGTCAAAGTTAAAGCTTTCTTCTTTGATTCCAGCAAAGTTTGATATTGTTAGCTTATTTATTTTTATATCCATCATCATGCTCCTTTTTTAATCTTTCGGTGACCTCTTAACACCTCGATAATTAAATTTTTTATTCGTTCGTGGCTGTCCGGATTGATTTCATGTATCTGTACAAGCTTATTGTTCGTTTTGTAACTGTCGTGATAGTGCAAGAAATTAATCGATAAGTATCCGTGATGATTACGTTCAATTTCCAATAATGCTCGTTGGTTTGACAAAGTATATTCGTCGAATAACGTCTTAAAAATATTCAATATATTTCTTTCTGTATCTCTCATGCTTATACCTACCATCTCATGACTAAGTTAATTAGCCTGTCTCTTTCGTCTGTGTTCTCTTCAATCCATTCATAAATAGATTGATTTAATATGTCTAATGCTGTGTATAGATCATTCTCATCTGTTATATTTATACCGTCGATAAATCTATCTTCTAAATCTAAGACATTCACTAGAATGCTGTAATCTTGTTTCTTAACTGCTAATTTAAAATCGAATCCGTCTACATTAATTACTTTTTGACATACATCGCCAATTTTGTAGTACATTGTTGACACTTCCTTTATTTCGTTTTATATTGAATATGCATTAATTTTCTAATTGTTTAGACTGTTACTCATTGCCGTGAGTAACAGTTTTTTTATTCTTCATAAAAGTATTCCTTATAAAATATGAATGTTGCGATACTTGCGAATCCCGCAATCGACCATGCAGTAGTGAAGTATAGAAACGGCATAAGTACAATTGCTAAGACTGTAAAGCACAGTACTGCTACTAGGTAGCTTTTATAAATGTTGCTCATTTTATTCTCTCCTTATATATTTCATTGAAATGCTCATCGACGAATTTATTCATCTTTCTTGCGTTAAATCTCCAGCGATTAAAATTCTCATCTGGGTAATGCACAATTCCTTGCGCTCTTAGTTCTTTTTCAAATCTAGGATGAAATAGTAATCTGTCCTTGATAGTCTCATCAGATGCAATTTTTAATTTCTTCTTTAAGTCACTCATGTTCCATACAGGGTCTAATGAATAACCAATTAGCTCATCATATTCATCTTTTGTGATAAGTACATGTGTTTCAGGTATTGGAACGGTTACGTTTAATACATGTGGCATTTCTATCATTCCTTTCGTGTATAATGTTGTTATCTCCTACAGAGAGGAGGTGAATATTATGAAAAACTACTATCACCTTTTGTCTTTCGATGACGATTTAGCTAATGATGCAGCCAACGATCTGTTAAAAGAAGGTTGGGATATCGTTCATGTTGGTACAAAATTAGTTAAAATTTTGGATAATGGACAAGCGTACTACAATACTGAATACGTTCTGGGCGGAACTAAAAATCAGTATGAAAAATATTTAGAAGATTGCCAGCAGTCCGAGTTAGATTATTTTTAACTTATGTTTTTCTGCGGTTATTAGCTAAATACTTTTGTTCTCTATCAATTAGGTAGAGAACTTTTTTAATTTCAGTGTAAGAAAATTTTTCTAGTTCAATACATTGATTAATTACAGACATTAAATTCTTTTGTTTATTATTTAAATTCTTCTTTTGGATTTTTAAAGAATAAAGTTCTTTCATATCTTCCATATTGTTTATGCTCCTTTCTGCTATACTCCTATTAAGGAGGTGAATTCGTATGAAGTTAAAACACGATTGCATACGTGAAGTTCTTTTAGTTATAGAGAGTGATTTAAAATTAAATAATGTTCTAGATAATGAAGACCTAGAAAATACAATTAAAAATTTCTCACGTGAAGACATCGAATACACTGTTAAACAATTGACCGGTGCAGGTTATATAGACGCTGAATTCTATATGGAAGGTTATTTTGTTAAACATATGAATTTTTCAGGTCACAACCTTTTGGATGATGTTAGAGATGTCGAAGTTTGGAGAGAAACTAAAGCTAAAGCGTCAAAAGTTTCTTCGGTTTCAATCCCTATAATTCAACAAATCGCATCGTCAGTCGTTAACAAGATGCTCGGGCTATAGTAATTTAAATTCAACACCGTCTATTTGAACGAACAGATTATCTAAGTCAGGTATTTTCTTTTTATATAAATCAAACCTTGATTTGATATCTGCTAATAAATAATGTTCCAAATTCCCAATTGATAATAGTCGTCTATTACCTTCTTCGTCATAGTAGTAATAGATGACTTTTTTGTTTTGAGCTTGCATTGTTCGTTCCTCCTGTTAAGCAGTTACGTTAGCTTCATAACCGAATTCAGTCATGATTTCATGTATTTTCAATCTGCCTTTTTGTGTCCATCTAGTTTGTAAAACTGTGTCTTCTCTACCGTCAGAGCGTACAATTGCTATAGTGTCTGATTCTGTGTAACTCTTGCCCATGTGTTCTGAGTAAAGCACCCACTGTTTATTTACTTTTCGTTGTAATCTAGCTTCGTGTAGTAGTTTGTTTAACTTTTGTGCTGATATACCGTAGTCTGCCGCGATTTGAGTTGTAGCTAATGTGCCAGTTGATTTTAAGATTTCATCAACATAATCTGCTTTGGGTTTTAGCTCTCCGATTTCTTGTTGTAAAAGTAAGTTTTGCTCTTTTTCTTTCTTATACTCAGTCAACACTGTAATGATGTAGTCTGGATCTTTTAATGTTTGTTCAATTACATTGTCTGTTGCGTAGATACCGTGTTTGCGAATAGCTGGTAGGACATCTGATGTTACCCAGCGTTTGAATTTTCTAGCGGTTTCTCTAATTTTTTCGTTTTTGCTTTGTTTAGAAGCATCGAAGATTAGACTGTATAATCCTGATTCGTTGATAATGATCATATTTCTGTTTTGACCTGATGCACTAAATTGGTGCGTCAGCTTGTCCTCGCTATCAACATGATTTCTAATGGCATTGTCTGCTCTTGCATATCCTAAAATCTCAGCAATATCTTTTCCTACAAAATAAGGTTCGTTTTCAATTTCTACTGTTCTTACTGGTAGCTCTTTAAAATTAAATGTTTGTAATGCTTGCATTGTTCGTTCCTCCTTTTAAGATGTTTGTACAGTTTTATGTACATTTTGTTCAAAAAAATATCTACCTACTTTTGTTGGTGGGATTTCTAATAATTCACAGATTCGTTTTATTTCCCATTGTGTGAATAAATTTTTTCCTTGCAACTTGTGATTAATAGATGTCCTTGAAATAGGGATTGCGTTCGCTAAAGAACTTTGGCTATATCTATACTCTGCCATTCTTTCGTACAGCAAACTATAATCGAAATTGTATATCATAAACTCACCTCCCTTCTTGTTCGGTTTTCTGTACAAATCAATTAAAACACCTTTGTTTAAATAAGTCAACACATAAAATACATTTTTCTGTACAACATTTGTTAAAAATTATTGATAATCGTCATTGTACGTAGTATTATATTCTTAGGAGGTGTTCAGAAATATGAACAGTTTTAAGGATAGATTAAAGCAAATTATGTCTGAACGGAAGATATCTCAATCAGAGCTATCAAGAAGGACTGGTATTGGCAGAAACTCAATTAGCGATTATTTAAATGGAAAATATGAAGCGAAACAAGACAAAGTCTTTGAACTAGCAAAGGCTTTAAACGTTAACGAAGCGTGGCTTATGGGTTTTGATATTTCTAAGAATAGAAAAATTGAAAATAACGACATCGCTTCCATATACAGTAAACTCACGCCTCCAAGACAAAAAAATGTGCTTAACTATGCAAACGAGCAATTAGATGAACAGAATACTAAAGGCGATAATATTGTCGATATTAATTCATATAAACAGGATAGAATTGCAGTTAACGTCAATGGTTGTGTCTCTGCTGGTGTAGGAGAACGTCTACACGGTGAAACATTGTTTACCGAAATGGTTAAAGCACCTATCCCACCACATGATTTAGCATTAAAAGTAAACGGTGATTCTATGGAACCTATGTTTAAAGACGGTGAAATTATATTCGTAGAGAAAACTCATAATATAAAAAATGGCCAAATTGGTATATTCATTATTGAAGAAGAAGCTTACGTTAAGAAAGTTTTTGTTGAAGATGATAGATTGACTCTAGTCTCACTGAACAAAGAATACCGCGACCTTCACTTTTATAGAAATGAAAGTGTGAGGTTAGTAGGGAAAGTAATTTTATAGGAGATAGTAAAATGAAACCTAGAAAGCAAGATGAAAAAATATTATCAGATCAATACAGTTACTTTGAACCAATAATCAGCGACAGTTGTGACATAAAATTCGACGGAGACAAGAGGAGAATTGGTTCTATATTCATTTCACATGAGGAAATTTGTTTTATAAGGAAAGAAGAAGATTATATATTTAAAATTTCGTTATCAGACGTGGTAGATTACAATACTGTTGTTACTATTTGGAAAAACCAAGCTTCTTTAACATTAAACGATAATAGAAAAATAACGTTTTATTTCGTAACAAATTCTCCTTTAACAGGATTTATCTCAATTTTAAAAACTTATATGCAATTATCTAGGAATAGGGAAACAATTATTCCAGATGATAATCTACTTATTAATGATGACGATGAACAAACTAAAGTTGAAATTTTCGACGTCGTAGGATTAAATTATGAGGGTCGTAGAAAAGAATTAAAGAAACTTATCAAAAAAATGAAAACTAACGACGCTTTCTTTTTCTTGTATAGTGATTTGAAAGGGAATGAACTTAAAGAAGAATTGCTTTATGAAGACAAGGTGTATGAAATTCCTGATTACGAGGTTATTCCTGGTGTATTCTTACAAAAAGAACCGGATAATCCTTATGATGAAAACGCGATAAAAGTTATGATTTCAAATGAATACTCTGAATTTCACGTTGGATATGTGCCTAGAGAGTATGCTTCAAGGTTAGTCAATTATATAGAAGACACCGTTTCTTGTAACGCATATATTAACGGTGGTAAGTATAAAACTTTAGATTATTTAGAAGAGAAAATTGTTACTAAAGAATCAGACTATGGATTACGAATACATGTAGAATATAAAGTTTAATCAAAAAGACGTCTATTTCAGCAGTGTTTGAAAGGAAGTTTATAATGAAAATAACTAATTGCAAAATAAAAAAAGAAACTATAGTATATGAAGTTTTAACTAGTGGTAATCAACCATTCACTTATGAGTTACCTAAAGATTTATCGTCACATAATGCGCGTAAATACTTGGAATTTATTTCACAAAAATTAGATGGCGATAAGTTAACCAAAGAAGATTCATTATGATTTTACTAAACAAAAAACGCCTACAAGTGTAGACGTTGAATGGTGGTGAGAATTTTATGGCGGATAAAAACAAAAAACAAGAAGCTACTCGTAGTAACCCAATAAACAAAAGTTTTGAAAAGCCGGGTGCCAGCGAAAA
>NZ_JACVZN010000038.1:0-25748 GCF_017151895.1 Staphylococcus sp. EG-SA-15
TAATTCAAGACATATTTCATTATTAAAACAAGCAAGACAAACGATACAAGATGCGATTGATGCAGCAGAATCTGGTGTGCCTATGGATATGGTACAAATTGATTTAACTAGAACTTGGGAAATATTAGGAGAAATTATTGGTGAGACTGCAAGTGATGAACTCATCGATCAGTTATTCAGTCAATTCTGCTTAGGTAAATAGTAATTGAAATAGACGGAATACCGTCTTAAGAAGGCTAGTAAGATATCAAATAAGGAGGTTTATATTGTGGTTCAAGAATATGATGTAATCGTTATAGGTGCGGGACATGCAGGTGTAGAAGCAGGTTTAGCATCTGCAAGACGTGGTGCTAAAACATTAATGCTAACAATAAATTTAGATAATATTGCATTTATGCCATGTAACCCATCTGTAGGTGGACCAGCTAAAGGCATCGTTGTTCGTGAAATTGATGCTTTAGGTGGACAAATGGCAAAAACAATCGATAAAACACACATTCAAATGAGAATGTTAAATACAGGTAAAGGACCTGCTGTAAGAGCACTAAGAGCGCAAGCAGATAAAGTACTTTATCAACAAGAAATGAAACGCGTGATTGAAGATGAAGAAAATTTGCATATAATGCAAGGTATGGTAGACGAACTTATTATAGAAGATAATGAAGTTAAAGGTGTACGTACAAATATTGGTACAGAGTATTTATCTAAAGCAGTAATTATTACAACGGGAACATTTTTACGTGGTGAAATCATTTTAGGTAATATGAAGTATTCAAGTGGACCAAATCACCAATTACCATCAATCACATTATCAGACAATTTAAGAGAACTTGGCTTTGATATTGTTCGTTTTAAAACAGGTACACCACCGCGTGTAAATTCAAAAACAATTGACTATTCGAAGACTGAAATACAACCAGGTGACGATGTAGGTCGTGCATTCAGCTTTGAAACAACAGAATATATATTAGATCAATTGCCATGTTGGCTAACGTATACTAATGCTGAAACACACAAAGTTATCGATGATAATTTACATCTATCTGCAATGTATTCAGGGATGATTAAAGGAACCGGGCCACGTTATTGCCCTTCAATTGAAGATAAATTTGTTCGATTTAATGATAAGCCGCGACATCAACTTTTCTTAGAGCCTGAAGGTCGTAATACAAATGAAGTATATGTGCAAGGATTGTCTACAAGTCTTCCTGAACATGTGCAACGTCAAATGTTAGAGACGATACCAGGTCTTGAAAAAGCAGATATGATGCGTGCCGGCTACGCAATTGAATATGATGCGATTGTGCCAACGCAGTTATGGCCTACACTTGAAACGAAAATGATTAAAAACTTATATACTGCAGGTCAAATTAATGGTACATCTGGTTATGAAGAAGCAGCAGGACAAGGATTGATGGCAGGTATTAACGCTGCAGGTAAAGTGTTAAACACAGGCGAAAAGATATTAAGTCGTTCAGATGCATATATTGGTGTCTTAATCGATGATCTTGTAACTAAAGGTACTAATGAACCTTATCGTTTACTAACATCACGTGCAGAATATCGTTTGTTACTACGTCATGATAATGCTGATTTGAGATTGACGGATATGGGATATGAACTTGGTATGATTTCTGAAGAACGATATGCACGTTTTAATGAAAAACGTCAGCAAATTGATGCGGAAATTAAGCGTTTATCAGATATTCGTATTAAACCAAACGAACATACGCAAGCGATTATTGAACAACATGGTGGTTCTCGCTTAAAAGATGGTATTTTAGCTATCGATTTATTACGCAGACCTGAAATGACTTACGATATAATTTTAGAAATTTTAGAAGAAGAACATCAATTGAATGCAGATGTTGAAGAACAAGTAGAAATACAAACAAAATATGAAGGTTATATCAATAAATCACTACAACAAGTTGAGAAAGTTAAGCGTATGGAAGAGAAGAAAATTCCAGAAGACTTAGATTATAGTAAGATTGATAGTTTGGCGACTGAAGCGCGAGAAAAATTATCAGAAGTAAAACCTTTAAATATTGCACAAGCTTCTAGAATATCAGGGGTAAATCCAGCAGACATATCTATATTATTGATTTACTTAGAACAAGGTAAACTCCAAAGGGTGAGTGACTAATGACTGTAGAATGGTTAGCAGAACAATTAAAAGAACATAATATTCAATTAACTGAGACTCAAAAACAACAGTTTCAAACATATTATCGTTTACTTGTTGAATGGAATGAAAAGATGAATTTGACAAGTATTACAGATGAACACGATGTATATTTGAAACATTTTTATGATTCCATTGCACCTAGTTTTTATTTTGATTTTAATCAGCCTATAAGTATATGTGATGTAGGCGCTGGAGCTGGTTTTCCAAGTATTCCGTTAAAAATAATGTTTCCGCAGTTAAAAGTGACGATTGTTGATTCATTAAATAAGCGTATTCAATTTTTAAACCATTTAGCGTCAGAATTACAATTACAGGATATCAGCTTTATACACGATAGAGCAGAAACATTTGGTAAGGGTGTCTACAGGGAGTCTTATGATGTTGTTACTGCAAGAGCAGTAGCTAGATTATCCGTGTTAAGTGAATTGTGTTTACCGCTAGTTAAAAAAGGTGGACAGTTTGTTGCATTAAAATCTTCAAAAGGTGAAGAAGAATTAGAAGAAGCAAAATTTGCAATTAGTGTGTTAGGTGGTAATGTTACAGAAACACATACTTTCGAATTGCCAGAAGATGCTGGAGAGCGCCAGATGTTCATTATTGATAAAAAAAGACAGACGCCGAAAAAGTATCCAAGAAAACCAGGGACGCCTAATAAGACTCCTTTACTTGAAAAATAATGCATAATCCTTTACAACTAACATAAAAGGAGCGAATGGATAATGAAAAAACCTTTTTCAAAATTATTTGGTTTGAAAAACAAAGATGACATCATTGGACATATTGAAGAAGATCGCAATAGTAATGTTGAATCCATTCAAATTGAACGTATCGTTCCCAACCGTTATCAACCAAGACAGGTGTTTGAACCAAATAAAATTAAAGAACTTGCTGAATCAATACATGAACATGGTTTACTACAACCTATTGTTGTAAGACCGATTGAAGAAGATATGTTTGAAATTATTGCTGGAGAGCGCCGATTTAGAGCAATACAATCACTAAATTTACCTCAAGCAGACGTTATTATTCGTGATATGGATGATGAAGAGACGGCTGTTGTTGCATTAATTGAGAATATTCAAAGAGAAAATTTGTCTGTTGTTGAAGAAGCGGAAGCCTATAAGAAATTATTGGAAATTGGTGATACAACGCAAAGTGAATTGGCAAAAAGTTTAGGTAAAAGTCAAAGCTTTATTGCAAATAAGTTGCGTTTATTGAAGTTGGCGCCGAAAGTACTACTTCGCTTAAGAGAAGGTAAAATTACTGAACGCCATGCGAGAGCGGTATTATCATTGTCTGATAGCGAACAAGAAGCGTTGATTGAGCAAGTCATTGCACAAAAGCTAAATGTGAAACAGACTGAAGATAGAGTACGCCAAAAAACGGGGCCCGAAAAAGTCAAAGCACAAAACCTTCGCTTTGCACAAGATGTCACTCAAGCACGAGATGAGGTAGGCAAAAGTATCCAAGCGATTCAACAAACAGGATTACATGTTGAGCATAAAGACAAAGATCATGAAGATTATTATGAAATAAAAATTCGAATATATAAACGTTAGTAGTAGGATGTCGTATACATGATGACTAACACATAAAAGACAAAGCTAAGATCATAACAGCTTTGTCTTTTTTTTGTTTTACGTGAAACATAAAAATTTATATTTATATGTTGATTTGAAAATTACAGTTAATGGTAATTTTCAATAATTTGAGCTGGATATACTTTCATTTGAACCCTTTATTGCTAGTTTATGAAAGTATCATGAAAGCTTTATGAACATCGCTTGAGTTGCCTTTACAGTAGAAAATTTAAGTTTTACACTTTGTGTGAATGATACGTTTTGTATTGAATTAATTATAGAAAGGTACGTTGAAGATGTTTTCAATTGGAAGTGCAATTCTTCATTTTGTCATTGGTGGTATCGCTGTTGCATTAGCTTCAATTATTGCTGATAAGGTAGGTGGTAAGTTAGGAGGTATTATAGCTACTATGCCGGCAGTCTTTCTTGCGGCTATTATCGCATTAGCTTTAGATCATCGTGGTACGCAATTAGTGGAGATGTCGATGAATCTTAGTACTGGAGCAATTGTCGGTATTCTGTCTTGTATATTAACTGTATTTTTGACATCTCTCTACATTAAGCATAAAGGTTATCGGAAAGGCGCAATATTCACGGTTGTTTGTTGGTTTGTTATTTCCCTCGCAATATTCAGTATTAGACATTTATAGTTTGGAAAATGCGTGATAATTAGTTGTATTCAGTTATTAAGTAATAAATTATTGGAGGCAGAACATCATGAAATTAACATTAATGAAATTTTTTGTGGGGGGATTTGCAGTATTATTAAGTTATATTGTATCTGTAACACTACCTTGGAAAGAATTTGGCGGTATATTTGCAACGTTTCCGGCAGTATTTTTAGTGTCTATGTTTATTACAGGTATGCAATATGGTGATAAAGTCGCTGTGCATGTAAGTCGTGGCGCAGTGTTTGGTATGACAGGGGTATTAGTTTGTATTTTAGTTACATGGATGATGTTACATATGACGCACATGTGGTTGATTAGCATTGTTGTTGGTTTCCTAAGCTGGTTCATCAGTGCAGTATGTATTTTTGAAGCAGTAGAATTTATAGCACAAAAAAGATTAGAAAAGCATAGTTGGAAAGCTGGAAAATCGAATAGTAAATAGTGTGAACGTAATCTCTTAAATAGGACTAACTTCGCAAGTATTGAATAGCATGGAAAAGTTGCATCATTAATAAGTGAAATTCAAGTTGGCATTGAGAAAATTACAAGCGCGTAATTATACAGGTCTGTCTTAAGGGAGTCTTCGAACCCCGATGTTGTCGTATGTCAAAACATTTAGTCAATCATACAGGTGACTTGATTTAACTTTATCTGATAGTCTGATTGTAATGATTGTACTAATTGAATGGAGGCGTATGTAATTGAATCTGAGTAAACAAATTAAAAAATATAGGGAACGAGATGGTTATTCACAAGAATATCTTGCTGAAAAGTTATATGTATCTAGGCAGAGTATTTCTAATTGGGAAAATGACAAAAGCTTACCAGACATACATAACTTATTAATGATGTGCGAATTGTTCAATGTAACTTTAGATGATTTAGTAAAAGGGACCATTCCATTTGTACCTGATATTAAAGCGCAACGAAGTCTTAACTTATGGACATATGTGATGCTTATTTTCATGACATTAGCTGCAATTTTAACAGGACCTTTAATTGTTTATTGGAATTGGGCTTGGGGTATAACGGTGATAGTCATTTATGGAATAGGTTATTATGCAGCTATGAAAATAGAAGACTTTAAAAAAGTGCATAAAATGGATAACTATGATCGAATTGTTGCTTTTATGAATGGAAAAGATCCTAGTGAAGTACAAACGACTAAAGCTAGAAATATAAAAACAGGTGTACTTTCTTTCATAGCATTTGTTGGTGCAATCATTCTTATAGCTTTGATTAGTATGTATCTGGCAAATAAGTTTTTATAAATGATCGCGGTATGGCCTCATATTATCCAAAATAGCATAAAAAAATACCAACAAGATTTAGAACCTTGTTGGTAATCAAAGCGATTCATTTATAATGAGTCGTTTTATTTTGTAAGATTAAACAGTTTGTACGTTAACTGCTTGGTCTCCACGTTGACCTTCAGTGATTTCGAAAGTAACTTTTTGACCTTCTTCTAAAGTTTTGTAGCCATCGCTAGCGATACCTGAGAAATGTACGAATACGTCTCCGCCATTTTCTTGTTCGATGAAACCAAAACCTTTTTCTGCGTTAAACCATTTTACTGTACCGTTATTCATATAGAAAACCTCCATGTGCTTTTGCACTTAATATTTGTAACAAATTCATAACTAAAAAAGAGGATATTCTAAACAAATACACTACAATTTAATTCACGAGCTTTTATTACGTAAGACCAACTATACGCTCATATTGGCATAATGTACAGTGTTTTTTGAAAATAAATTAAAAAAGATTTTTAAAAACCTTAGAAACGTTGATTTAAAGGGGTTTATAAAAATAAAAAAATTGTAGTCTTTTATGGTGTTTGCTAGTTTTCAAAGTGACATATCGTTTAAACATGATGATTTTATAAGCAATCCATAAAAAACAAGCAGCGATAAACGCTACTTGTTGATATTAAAATCTGACTTGAAAGGTCATAGCAATGTTCTATACCGATGGAATGTGCTTACTTGCCTTTTTCTTCACGACGTTTTAAATAATAAGAGCCACCTAATAAACCAGCTGGAATGCCTATCATTGGTGTTGTGAATGAGCTTAATACAATAACAAGTATTGTTAAAGCAATGACGTTATACCAAGTTACAGTCAAATTTTTCAAATCCTCATATGATTGTTTTACTAATTCTCTAAATTTCATGATTCAATCTCTCCTTTTTTATAAATCAATTAATAGTTATACTGCATTGCTTAAAATCAAAATCTCAATGAAGCATCTTTTAATCACAAGTGTTAAATGGTTTTCTTAATCAATTTGTTTGAATGTACAAAAGCAATTAAAGCAAAAGTAATGTAAATGAGGGTGTATACAACAATTACTACAATAACCGGCATGAAGGAAATATTACCCATCAATTTCATAAATGCTATTGCGGCGAATACTGCATGTAATATAGCAATCAATAATGGTAAACCGAAGTTGAAAGTAATTTTTAATAATAATCCCTTAAGCATATCTGTATGCGTAAAGCCTATGCGTTTTAATATTCTGAAGTTACTTAGTTCATCCTCAGTTTCATCCATTTGTTTAATATAAATAATACATCCAGCTGCTACTAAAAATGCTAATCCTAAAAATGATGTAACAAATATTAGAATACCGTTAGTAGCATCGACCTCTTTTTTCATTTCATCATAAGTGATGACTTTGTCTCCAAACTGTTTTGCAATTGCTTGAGCTTTTTCCTTTTGTGATGTTTGTTTAATATCATATCCATAAAAAGTATGAACGTTATTTTGTGTTTTCAACTGCTGATACTTTTCAGGACTTACTTCGATGACAGGTGAGTTGAAGCTTAGATTTAAAGGATAAACCTTGTCTTTGTCTTCTTGTGTAACACGGAAAGTCTCATTCTTTGTACCTTTTACTACTAAATCTTTGTTTAAATGAATATTAATCACGTTAGGCAGCGATTTTGTATTTGTAATGATGGCATTGTTGCCTGTTAACTTGTTATTTGCACTTAAAATAGAATTCGTGCGACCTGAATCACTACCATTTTCCAAAGTAATAACCTGATCATTAACATTATCTACAGTAATAGTTTCGTAAGCATTTTTAGAAAATGTAATTTGTTGTTGGCTTAGTTTAGTTTCAAATTGTTTAGCATCTTGAGTAGCGACCACGTTAAATTCATTTGGTGCCATAGATGTAAGGGTTTGATCTGTATTTGATTTAGATAATGCCGCAAAACACAAAACAGTTACTGTAACTGCAGAAATAATTGCAATGATAGTTAAAGACATCGCATTTTTCTTCATTCTGTACATAATAGACGATGTGAATACAACATCGGTAATAGATACGCGTCCATTTTTTGATTTTTTCAATGTTTTAAAAATAAGTGACACGGAACTTCTGAAGAATAAATAGGCGCCTACAACCGTTAAAAATAAAATGATAAACGGTGATGTCATAGCCATAGTTAGTGCTTTGAACGTACCAAACATTTCTGTCGCCATATAATAGCCTATTGCAATCATAGCAATACCTAATACGCCTGAAATAACCTCTGCAGTCGTTACTTTAGCAGTTGTGGCATCAGTTTTAATTGAATCTTTCATCATTGATAAGATACTACGTCTTTTTAGAAATAAAGCACTTTGAAATAAAATCAGTACATACGCAATAATTAGCATGAAAATAGTTAAAACAAGGGCCATAGGTTCGAAATGTATCGATAGGTTAATCGATAACGACATCAATTTAGATACTATGGAAAGCAATAATTGTGCACCTGCAATGCCACATAATACACCGACAACACCTGTGATTAAAAATACAATCATTTGTTCAAGTGCTAACATTTTCAAAATGTTTTGTCGTGTTAAACCAATCAACTGAAATAGCGCAAATTCACGTGTACGACGTTTCACGAATAAATGATTGGCATACATTAAAAAGATGACAATAATGATAAATAAAAATATTGATCCGACTAAAGCACCTTTCTTAATGATGGCCATCGAGTCGTCATTATTTACACCTTTAGTAAACTGTAAGGTTGTAAAACTGAAATATAAGACGATGCTAAAAAATAATGAAAATAAATACATTGCATAATGTTTTAAGTTTTGGCGTAAGTTTTTGAAAACGATATGGTTAAATGTCATTTGAGACACCACCTAATACTGATTGAAGATGTACAATGTCTTCATAAAAGGCCTGTTTAGAACGTCCTTCCTGATAAAGTTGTGTATGAATTTGGCCATCTTTTAGCATGATGACACGTTCTGCAAAACTTGCTGCAACCGGATCATGTGTAACCATGACAATAGTTGTATCAAACGATTTATTCATTTCTTCCAAACGTTGTAATAAGTCATTTGCACTTTTCGAGTCGAGTGCGCCTGTTGGCTCATCTGCAAATATGATTTGTGGTTTGTGAACAAATGCTCTCGCTGCTGCAGTTCTTTGTTGTTGACCACCAGATAATTCGCTAGGGTATTTATTTCCTAGGTCATAAATACCTAATGCTGTCGTGATCGCTTTGTAATTTTCTTCCATTGTTGCCTTCGACATTTTTTGAACAGATAAAGGTAACATAATGTTTTCTTTAACAGTTAATGTCGGCAGAATACTGTAATCTTGGAAGATGAAACCTAATGATTCTTTACGGAATTTGGCAAGTGCTTTTTGATTAAGTTTATTAAGCTCTTGTCCGTTAGCAATCACGCTACCGCTAGAAATTTGGTCAATTGAACTTAGTACATTTAATAAGGTTGTCTTACCTGATCCAGAAGGCCCCATAATCGCAACGAATTCGCCTTTTTGTATGTCAAAGTTAATATCTTTAAGTGCTTGAAATGTGTGCTTTTTACCGTATGTTTTTGAAACATGTTGCACTGATAATATTGTCATAGTCTCACTCCTTTTGTATTTAATTTCATTTTAAATAATGTTTGGAGTAGTAGCCTTTATCTAAACTTACAATTCAATGTTTGAACCTTACAGAGTTGAAAGCTATCGCTACGTAGTAGATTTTTGAGTGAGGATACAGATTCATCGTACATATTAGACAAAAGCAATGGTGCTTTCTAAGTGATGATGTTTGTGTAAATTGAGAAAAGGGAATTTAATTATTGTATAATAAATTTTTTGTAAAAATTAAAAGAGGGCTTTATTTGAAAGGAATTGATTGTTATGGCAAAAGGAAACCAAGGTATTAAATGGTCTAGTTTAATAATGGGTGTATTATTATTAATGTTGGCAGTCGTTATTTTTACATTTCCAATTGAAAATTTTTATGCTATTACCTGGTTGATTGGACTGTTTGTATTAATTAACGGTGTGATTCAAATCATTTACCGTAGAAAAGCAAAAGCTTTAGTAGGTGGTAACCAAAATTGGATTCTGTTTATGGGGATTGTAGATATTCTCTTTGGTCTTATTGTCATTTTTAATGTTGGCGCTAGCTCGGCATTTTTTATCTACATGTTTGCATTCTGGTTCATTTTTAGTTCTATTGCAGGATTATTTACGTTTACGGGTAGTGGTAGCTTAAAACTAATTTCAGTGATTTTTAATTTATTAGGTATTGTTTTCGGTGTCATTTTATTATTTAATCCATTAATGGGTATCGTCTTTATTTCGACGATGATTGCTATTGCATTTGTATTCGTAGGTGTCATTTATGTTGTAGATGCACTTGCTTAAGTAAAATGAAGCGGTTCAAAAGAAGGGTGTGACATGAAGTTTGTGTCATATCCTTTTTGTTGTGTTTATGAAGCATAAAAAAGGGGCGCTACCTACAATAAGTAAGATACGCCCATATTTTTATATTTTACTATTATTGTTTTTCAATACGATTAATAGTTACATTTAGTCCAAAATATTTTTCTAAAAAATGTTTATAGTTATCTTTAGTGACATCAAATTTTTCTGAGCTACCATTCCTTGTTAAAGTTAAATGATTTTCAGACATTGTAGCACGGCCAAATGATTGTGGCATTGTAATTAATAAATGCTGTACAAATATTGAATCTGGATGCGTTTGATTATATTCGATGTTGCTATTAAAATCTTCTATTTGTTTAGGTTTGAATTCAGCTTCATATTTTGTATGCCAATGATCATTTTCGAATTTTTGAACATAGAAAATATCCTTGTCTTCGTTGTTAAAAATAGCGCGGAATGTACCACTGATATCAGTAATTGGTTGTGTATGCTCAGATGAAGTAATAGGAATGGCATGTAGAGGTAAGTCTCCAAAGCCAACATCAGTTACATAGAATACATCATTTATAGAAACAACAAGTGAAGCATGTGAACCGTTCAGACTACGACCGCCACCGGGTGTGTGAATAGTAGCTGACATTAATGCAGGATTAAATCCTTTTTGTTGTAAATAGGCTTTGAAAAATGTATTTAACTCATAACAAAAACCACCACGTTTATCATGAACAATTTTATTAAAAAGTGCATCGATATTTATAGATATAGGCTTACTATTTTGAACATCAATATTTTCAAAAGGTACAGTTAACATAAAACGTGTTGCATAATAATTTAATGCTTCAATACTCGGTCGATTATAACGAGATGAATCAATTTGTAAATAATTCTCTAACTTCGCAATATTCATAAGCATAGCGCCTCCTGTATTAAAGATTATAATTAAATTTTAAACAGAAATACTGAAATTTTAAATTCGAAAGCATTGAATTTTGGATAAATACATTTTAAATAGAAAAATACGCTCTCAAAATGAAGTTATCTCTAAAAGAAACGATTTAAAGATGACTACTGAGAGCGTAGCATAATGGAAGAAGTGTGCAGGGTGTCTAAAAATGCAACAATACAAAGGTAGTTGCAAGACAAGTTACTTTATTTAGACCATTTGTGTTCTATGCGACCAAACTTCCAAATTAAACTTGAAATAAGCCAAGTAATTAAAAATAATGCAACTAAAATATAGCCTAAATAATCAAATTCGATTGAACTAATAAATGCCCAAAATGCACCATGTAAGTCTAGTTTATCAGCAAGAATTTGTAGCAATTCAATCATCCCAATCACTAATGCTGCCATGACTGATATCGCAGTAATCGTTATATTGTAATAGATTTTGCGAATAGGATTGAAGAATGCCCAATTATAGGCATACTTCATTACAACACCATCTAATGTATCCAATAAACTCATACCTGATGCGAATAAAATTGGTAAAGATAAGATTCCGATAAATGAAATGGCTTGTTGTGATGCGCCTGAAGAAAGAGCGAGTAACGCAATTTCACTAGCTGTATCAAAACCAAGTCCAAATAAAAAGCCAAGTGGCA
The DNA here is from genome assembly GCF_017151895.1 of Staphylococcus sp. EG-SA-15. Taxonomy (NCBI): domain Bacteria; kingdom Bacillati; phylum Bacillota; class Bacilli; order Caryophanales; family Staphylococcaceae; genus Staphylococcus; species Staphylococcus sp. EG-SA-15. Next base: position 11,754 of record NZ_JACVZN010000038.1, read on the forward strand.
ATACGTGCCAACTACGCGTGATTAATTTGAAATAAGGTCCTACAAATCGAGAAACAAATCCTCTAGATTCAAGTAATGCATCGACTTCAGCTTCTTCAATGTGTTCACGACGTAATTTAGCGAACAAGTTAATTAAAGAGATTAAAATAATTAGATTCAACACACCGATAAGCACTAAAAAGAAACCTGAAACTAGTGTACCAATCGTTCCACCAATATCTTGGAAATGTGGTAATTCATCTTTAGCCCATTTTACAGATACCCCTAAAAAAACAGCCATTAAAAATACGACAGATGAATGTCCAATTGAAAAATAGAAACCCACACCAGATGGATCTTTGCGTTGCTGTAATAATTTGCGAACCGTATTATCTATCGCGGCGATATGATCAGCATCAAATGCATGACGTAAACCTAATGTATATGCAAGAATCCCCATACCAAATAAGATATGATGGTCTTTTCCAGCAATCCATAAAAAACTAAACCCAATAACGTGTAACAAAATGACAATAGCTATGTATGGTAACCAGCTTAAGCGCTCATTTTTAAAAACAGTCAAAATATATCCTTCTTTCATAACATGATATTTAATCATACTGTATGTTCAATGTGCACTCTAGTAATAAGTGTTCATATAACAAAAATGTTATACAAAATTATTTGTTATATAAAAATATATATGTAACAGCAAAATAATTTTTTGCGATATATATAATTTGATACATTAATCAACAACAATGTAAGATGTCACTTTGCTTAACTTGGCATCCTTTTTATGATTTTCAAATTCAAAAAAATGAGCAAAATGAATCTCTTTACCAGTTTTTAATATTTCAATACCATGCATGGAACCTAAGCACCCATGTGTGATGCTGGAATGGATATTGAGACTAGCAACCTGATTGTAATGATTAGATAGTTCTTGAATTAATATTTGAGGTCCGTATATGTCAAAGCGGCCAGGGACAGACCAAATAAATTCTGTTGTAACCAGTGAACGTAATAATTCAATATCTAATGCTGCTGTAGCAACTATAAAATCTATCATTTGTTGACGTTTAGGCGCATGATTGCATGACACATCTCCTGTTAACTTAAAAGGTAATGATGACTGAACTTCCGTTTTAAAATGTAGTTGGTGCTGAAATAAAGCTTGTTCCAATATTGATATAGCTTTAGGACCAACGCCATGCATCTCCATTAGAGATGACTTCGTATATTGTGATACTGCTTCTAATGTGTATATATCTTGTGAATTTAGCGCGCGTGTTGCAGGCTTTCCAATTTTAGGTAAAGTCATTTGTATCCATCCTTTATGTTGTATGGTAGTCTTTCTGGCAATATACCCTGATTTGTACAGAATTATTTATAAAATTAATATTGTTTAGTGGTTGGTGAATAAATGTGGGAAATATAAACAAAATGATATCTTTATCGAAATATTATTAGTAAAATCGTTATATTAGCATAACCAAGTGAGCGTAACATGTTAAAAATTTGGGAGAGTAAGGAGGTATGTAAGTGAATACAGAATATAAAAAAGGTATATTTTTAGCACTCAGTGCATACATTCTGTGGGGAATACTACCTATATATTGGCAGTTCGTTGATGAAATAGGCGCATTTGAAATTTTAGCCTTTCGTATTATATTTTCAGCAATATTCATGATTTTCATACTCGCGGTTGGACAAAAACAACGCAATGCATTTCAACGAGATATGAATCAATTGTTAGGCAAGCCCATTCAGCTATTAGCGATTGTCGTAGCAGGCTATGTCATTACATTAAATTGGGGTACATTTATTTGGGCTGTAACGAACGGTCACGTCCTACAAACAAGTTTAGGTTATTATATAAATCCACTTGTTAGCATTTTGCTCGCACTTATCTTTTTAAAAGAAAGATTCAATAAATTTGAATGGCTAGCTATTTTATTCGCATTCATCGGTGTATTATATATGACGCTCAAGATTGGAGAATTCCCAATCGTTTCTATTATATTAGCGTTATCCTTTGGTACATACGGATTATTGAAAAAAGTAGTACATATTGATGCCATCAGCAGTATTACGATTGAATGTATTGTTACCGCACCTGCTGGACTAATATACGTTATTTATTTATGGCAGCAACATCAGATGTCATTTGGATTGAACATGTCATCATTTTGGTTGTTATTTTCTGGTGCTATTACGGCAATACCACTAATCCTATTCTCAGCCGGGGCAAAACGTATTCCACTTTCGTTAATAGGATTTATTCAATACGTTGGACCAACAATAATGTTTGTACTCGGCATATTTGTTTTCAAAGAGCCTTTTAATATAGATCAATTAATTACGTTTATATTTATTTGGACAGGTATTGTGTTATATAGTCTTTCTCAATACATTAAATTGAAGAAACATCCGGTCGCAAAAACCCTATAAAATACGAGGAAAGATAATTATACGTGTTTTCAATATCCTTTGTGTCATGATAAGGTGAGACTGAGGTATGTGTGCAGTAACAGCGACAGCTGTATAAATTTGAAACATTAAATATGAAATAAATCACTTTCGTTGAATTCGCACTTAAAATGAATTTAAACGAAGGTGTTTTTAATTTCATGATTTATGAGGGCATACGTAATGTTAATCAACGAAGCGCGTTTATACAGAAATGTATTTTCTGTGATGTTACGCAATGATTTAAAGCGTTATATAGATTTTTAGTGAAGCACGCAATGATTTAAAGGATAAACGTATTTTAAAAAGGGAGTCTTGATTTAGCAAAGGTTGATTTTAAATACAAATTAAAAAGCGCCCAAATCAATGAGATTCGAGCGCTAATTTAAATATTTTAAAATATACCAATTACTTTCATCCAAAGTGATCCTAAACCAATCCAGATAATAAAGTAGACGAAACCTAAGATCAAGTTCATTGTCCACCAACGTTTTTGAGTCACGTAACCTGAAGAGAATAGAATCGGCGCTGGGCCACTACTATAGTGTGTTGTTGAAGCTAATAGGTTACCGAAGAAACCTAACATTAATGCACTGAATAATGGTGGTGCACCGGCTGCGATGGCAACGCCTAGTAATGCTGCATACATCGCACTGATATGTGCTGTAGAACTTGCAAATAAGTAATGTGAATAGAAGTAGAACAATATTAAAATGACCAGTACTATAGGCCAGCTTAAGCCACCAAGACTTGTAGCAATGGATTTACTTAACCAAGGAATAAATCCAAGCTTGTTTAATTGGTCGGCCATTAACACTAATACTGAGAACCATACTAATGTGTTCCAAGCACCTGTTTCGTTTAAAATGTCTTGCCATGTTAAGACGCCTGTCAATAATAACAATGCTAACGCAATAAAGGCCGTTAAAGTTGCATCAATATGAATGAAACTTCCGACAATCCATAGTGTTAACGCAACGACAAAAATACCAATCATAAATTTTTCAGCTAAAGCGATTTTACCCATAGTCGCTAATTCATTTTCAGCCCAACTCTTAGCATTTGGTGTTTCTTTAACAGTTGGTGGATAAATTTTATAAATAATAAAAGGTACAACAATTAAGGAAATAAGTCCAGGAACTAAAGCAGCTAGGAACCAATTCATCCATGTAATGTGAACATTAGATGTGCTAGATGCTAAATTTTGTGCAAGGGGGTTACCGGCCATTGCAGTTAAAAACATAGCCGCAGTAATTAAATTACCTTGGAATTCTGTGAAAACAAGAAATGCACCCATTTTGCGTGCTGATCCGTCTTTCGGTTTCGAACCAAATGATTCAGAAAGTGATTTGATAATTGGGAACATGATTCCACCGGCACGCGCGGTATTACTTGGTGTAGCAGGCGCTAGAATTAAATCTACACCGACGATAGAATATGCTAAGCCTAATGTTTTTTTACCAAATAATTTGACGAAATGAAGTGCGATACGTCTACCAAGACCTGTTTTCACAAATCCTCTCGAAATGAAAAATGCCATAGCAATTAACCAAATGCTATTATTACCAAAACCAGCGACAGCCGTTTTCATGTCAACAATGCCAACGAGTACCATGATTGTAAATCCAATTATAGAGACGGCCCCAATTGGCATCGGTTGTGTAATACAAGCAATGATTGTCGCGACGAATATTGCGAACATATACCATGCTGTTGGATCCACAGCATCCGGTTTAAAAGGTGTAAGTGCCCAAATAAGGAGACCTACAACGATAGGGAGTATAAACTTACGATATTTAACCGTGTTTTCCATGTTAAAACGTCCTTCTTTCTATGTTTTATACATATTTCAATTTAAGAATAAAGCTAACTACAAAAGATGTACAGTAATAATTAAATATAAAATTAAATTAACGAAATCATTAATATAATTATTTTTCGAGAATCGGTGAAGAACTGGTATAGATGGTATTTATTAAATTTAAAAAAGTGACCTTTTAAACAAATAAAAACCCCGTTAACGTGTTGTTAACGGTTAATAAGCACATATTTATTTTAAATTTTTTAATATACGAGACATCTCTTCAATTTTACCAGCATGAAGTGGGATGTGAATGGCATTTAATACTAATAACTCTTCTAAGTTATTACAACCGACAATTGTTTGTTTCAATTCAATTGCTAAATCATCATCAGTTAGATTTCGTGCACGTTCAGGTAATGTTTGGAGACCTTCTAAAATCTTTTCAATACTCGGTACTTCATCCTTCCATTCATCTGGAGACGAACCATTTCCGAATAAAGGTCTATAGATATTTAAATCAATATTCTCTTTACCAGCAACAGCTAAGGCCGATTCAAAAATTGTTAATACATGCCCAAATTGCCAATGAATGGTATTAGAAAAAGGCTTATGATAATCATCAAGTACCTTTTCAACTTTCCAAGCATCATACACATTTACTAAATATCCTAACCCCATATCAATGACATCAAATACTGTTTTTGTAGTCATTATTAATTCCTCCCCCATAAATAAAATATACTTCCGTAAGTATTACCCTATTAACAAAGTTGTTAGTCATTTAAGGAATGTGTACAACAACTACCTTACAATATAAGATAGTTGACGAAAAGTCCTCAATGTACTATCTTATAATGTAAGATAGTAGGTGATGAAAATGTCAGTGTCAAATCAGATTATGAAAGGTCTCTTAGATGGGGCAATATTAGGTCTCATTGCCCAAGGCGAAACATATGGATATGAAATTATGACGAAACTTAAGAATCAAGAGTTTCCAGAGATAAGTGAAGGTAGTATTTATCCAGTTTTAATGCGTTTAAACAAAAAAGGATACGTTGATACGACAATAAAAAAATCTAGTAATGGTGGCCCAAGGCGAAAGTACTATACGATTACCGAGTCAGGTTTAAAGGAATTAAAAGTATTTAAATCAAAATGGCAAGCTTTGAATAAAGGAATGATTAACTTGTTTGGAGGGGAAAACGATGTTAAGTAAACAGTCTCAAGATTTTTTGGAAAAATTACGTGTTGAATTGTTATTTAGAGGTAAAACTGAAGAAGAAGTAGAAGAACTATTGGAAGAGCTCGAAGATCATTTAACTATGGCTGAAAAAAATAACGAAGATACAAGTTCAATTATTAATACACCGATTAAGTCAATGGCTGATCAGTTATCACCTGAGATAAGTCTTACTACCGGTTTATATAAATATATTACGTTGTACTTCGCTTTTGCTTTAGCAGTCATTATAATTCCTATGTTTTTAGATTTGGGTACATTCGATGTGACAATTGCATTTTTATTGTATATAGCTAGTATCGTTATTTTAGGTGTTGTCATTGGTATGCTGATTCTACGCAATACATTAGTCCGATTTGGTGACCAAAAAATAACATATGTTATAAATGTGACTTATGGAATTATCGTATTTTTATGGATGATTTTAGGTGGCTTGATTATTAAAAAATATCCTATCTATAGTTTCTTTGAGTTAAGTGACAAACAGAGTTTCATTATTGGGATAACATTTTTAATATTAGTTATTGGAACTTGTATTTTAATTAAACAGAAAATTTATGCGCTCATCGTGTTGGTAATTTCATTGCCAAGTTTGATAGCAAGGATAGCATCTATCTTTAGTAAAGAACCAGACACTTTTAATTTAGTTTCAGTAAGTATACTCATCATTCTAAATATAGCATTTATTATTTATACATTTGTAAATTTTAGGAAGTTAAAAAAAGAAGACTAAACAATGTCGTTTAGCTAAAATACATCATTATAGTAAAACTGTATACCAATCATCCAAAAGCACCCTAAAGTTAGACTTAAACTAACAAATTAGGGTGCTTTTGTTTGTGCATTTATAACTATTCCGTTGTGCCTAGAGCTATACGTAAATCCTCATCATTAGAAATAGCTTCAATGGCTGCAGTCAAACCTGCAACTATCTTTTCTAATGGCATAGATGGTGTATCGGGTTTACCAATGACCTGCTCTGGTATGTATGGCACATGAATAAATCCGAATCGTAGGTGAGGGTAATGCTTATCTTGTAAATAACCTAAGTGATAAAGTGTGTGATTACAAACAAATGTACCTGCGCTATTTGAAAGTGCTCCAGGAAGTCCTTGATTAATAATACTTTGAGTCATTGCTTTAACTGGTAAATTTGAAAAATAAGCTGGCGCACCGTCTAAGTGAATGGCTTGATCAATAGGTTGAAAATCATCATTATCTGGAATACGTGCATCATCAATATTAATGGCGACACGTTCTGGGGTAATGGCATTTCTACCACCAGCTTGTCCTATAGCTAGTACAACATCATAATGATTAGATGCCAACGTTTTATTTATAATATTATCTACTTTCTTAAAAGAGGTTGGTAGTTTTAATTTATCGATTGTATGTGTGCCAATAATATCTTCTAGTTGAGTCACAGCTTCCCATGAGGGATTGATATTTTGATTGTCAAAAGGCGCAAACCCTGTTACTAAAATGTGCATTTTAAGACACCCCGCAGTATTAAAATTTAATTTAGTATAACACGCGCATAATTAAAAACATATCAGGTTATGTATGCGCATAAAAAACAGCCTTGAAAAACCTTTATAAATCGGATTTTCAAAGCGTGTTTTGAAAGGTATTTAATTAAAACTAAGCATGTTGATGTAAATCATCAAAGTTTGTTAAACGTTGTTGCCACTCATTATCACTAATATTATTTGCTTGAACATAACGATTACGCTCATGTTTAGCACATTCATAAGAGCATGCACCTAAATATTTAGTTTCGTTTTCTTCAGAAACTAATATTTGTTTATTACATTCTGGGTTAGCGCAATTAATATAACGTTCACATGGTTTGCCATCAAACCAATCCTTACCAATAATTGTTTTTTCAACTTGGTTGATATCAACACTGATACGGTCATCAAATACGTACATTTTACCGTCCCAATATTCACCTTTTGTTTCAGGATCTTTACCATATGTAGCAATACCGCCATGAAGTTGAGCTACATCTTCGAAACCTTCTTTTAAAAGCCATCCAGAAAATTTTTCGCATCGAATGCCACCAGTACAGTACGTAACCACTTTTTTATCTGCAAATAACGCTTTATTCTCTTTAATCCAGTCAGGCAAATCTCTAAAACGTGTGATATTTGGACGAATTGCACCTCGGAAATGACCTAAATCAAATTCATAATCATTACGTGCATCAATAATGACTGTGTCATCATCTTCAAGAGCTTTTCTAAATTCTACAGGTGATAAATATTGGCCAGTTGTGTGTCTTGGATCGACGTCATCTTCTAAATCTAAAGCAACGATTTCTTTTCGAGGACGTACATGCATTTTCTTAAAAGCATGTCCTTCAGCTTCATCAATTTTAAACACCATATCTTTGAATCGTTCATCGGCATGCATATGTGCCATATATTGTTCGGTTTCTTCTTTTGTACCAGATAATGTGCCGTTAATACCTTCTGTAGAAACAAGAATTCTACCTTTTAAATGGTGTGCTTTGCAAAACGCTAAGTGATCCTGAGCAAACTGTTCAGGGTCATCAATCGTCGTATATTTATAATATAAAAGAACTTGATAGTTCATAGGTTAATCTCCTTCTATAAACATGTTATAAGCATGTTAATTTTTAAAATAAAGCGTCAATACGCATATTTATCTACGTCCATCATTTTAACAGAGTTGTATTGTCATTCAATATTTCTAGCTTGAAATCAGCCACTAGACCGATAAAATAGATAAATGAAACCGTTATCATTTTATTTGATAGTTATCTTGTTTAAAATGTAAATGATAGTTAAAACGAATGAAATGAAAGGAATGATCATGATGTCACAACAAGATTTACCTACATTATTTTATAGCGGGAAGTCCAATAGTGCTGTTCCAATTATATCTGAAAGTGAATTACAAACAATTACAGCTGAACCATGGCTTGAAATTTCCAAAAAAGGATTGCAACTAGAAGGATTGAACTTTGATCGGCAGGGACAACTCTTTTTATTGGATGTATTCGAAGGCAATATTTTCAAAATCAATCCTGAAACGAAGGAAATCAAACGACCTTTTGTAAGTCACAAAGCGAATCCTGCAGCAATCAAAATACATAAAGATGGCCGATTATTCGTTTGTTATTTAGGAGATTTTAAATCTACAGGAGGCATTTTTGCAGCTACAGAAAATGGTGACAACTTACAAGATATTATTGAAGATCTTTCAACAGCATATTGTATTGATGACATGGTATTTGATTCTAAAGGTGGATTTTATTTTACAGATTTTAGAGGATACTCTACCAATCCACTAGGAGGCGTTTATTATGTTTCGCCGGACTTTAGAACAGTGACGCCTATCATTCAAAATATTAGCGTAGCAAATGGTATTGCTTTAAGTACAGATGAAAAAGTACTATGGGTAACAGAAACTACAGCCAATCGATTACATCGCATTGCACTTGAAGATGATGGTGTGACGATACAACCATTTGGAGCTACTATACCGTACTATTTTACAGGTCATGAAGGACCAGACTCATGTTGTATTGATAGTGACGATAATTTATACGTAGCAATGTATGGTCAAGGTCGAGTGTTAGTTTTTAATAAAAGGGGTTATCCAATAGGACAAATATTGATACCAGGCCGAGATGAAGGGCATATGTTACGTTCTACTCATCCGCAATTTATACCTAGAACAAATCAACTCATCATTTGTTCCAATGATATAGAAATGGGCGGAGGATCTATGCTTTATACAGTTAATGGCTTTGCAAAAGGGCACCAAAGTTTTCAGTTTCAATAAGACCTACCTGAATGAAAGGCGTCTAAATATAAGTTTAAATCTTAGCGATTTTTAATTTAGAAGTTAAATATAATTTGCTTCAATTTGTAAAATGAAGTTTTGTATAACGTAAATAGGCAATATTTAATATAAGAAAGTATAAAGAAGAATTTTCTTGATTATTTCTAATGAAGCCAATGCCAATTTAATAAGGAGTTGTTTATTTTGGCTATTTATATTTTTTGTACAATACTAGTTTTAGTTGCAGTTGGAGCACTTTTGACAAATAGAATAAGGGATAAAAAAGATAAAAGGCTAGATATTTTATCTAGTGTATTACTTTTAATTTCATCAATATCATTGTTACTTTATGGTGTTATTATCAATTAAGTTAAATATGATTTTTAATTTAGAGGTTAAAAAATGCCAACTATACCTAGGGATGATATAGTTGGCATTTCGTATATATATTAAAACAATGAGGATTGTGTAATGAGATTATTCTGAGATTGAAAATTCAGCTGATGCTTCGAATTTCACATCTTTACCTAGCATTACTCCACCAGTTTCAAGTGCTTGGTTAAAGTTAATGCCATATTTTTCTCTATTGATTGTACCAGTAACAATAATACCTGTTACTTGAGAACCATCCATAGGATTCTTACTTACTCCGTTGAATTCAACGTCGAATGTTTCTTCGTTAGTGATACCTTTAATTGTTAAATCACCAACAACTTTGTTTTCAGTAACTGATTTTGTTTCAAACGTGATTTTATCAAATTCATCAGTACCAAAGAAATCACCAGATTTTAAGTGGTTATCACGTGCTTCGTTTTTAGTGTTAATTGAGCTTGGAATAATTGTTGCAGTAGCTTTCAAAGTACTGAAGTCATTAATATCTCCTTCAACAGCTACATCAAATTGATCAAATGAACCTTTCACTTTAGAAACCATTAAATGTTTAATTTGGAATTCTAAACTACTGTGTGCACCATCAAAAGTAAAGTTAGTCATAATATAAAACCTCCATATTTTTATCTCTTAGATATATTTTTTATACTTGATATACATACGATACCACCTAAAAAACAAAGATGCAAGCATTTTATTTCGAATTCGAATATTTTCTGTGATGTATTTAAAGAATGACCTATAAAACACCACACTATTGTTATACCCTAGTCAATTAATTCAAACATAAAGAAGTGATTACAAGTCCGTGAAATTTAGTTAATGAGATAAATCTGACTATTATTATCATTTTTATAGTCACTACTATTGACTTTGCATCAAGTGACTCGTACTATTTTAATATAATTCTGAAAATTCAAAATATAGAACGTTAAATATGTAGATTATATTTTTTTGAAGTTTTAAAAAAGGAGGCATTTTATGGGAAATTATTTGGTTTTGCAATCAGATTTTGGACTTAGTGATGGCGCTGTAAGTGCAATGTATGGAGTTGCATATACTGTAAGTGATGATATACGTGTCGAAAACTTAACGCATGATATACCACCGTATGACATTTGGGTAGCGTCATATCGTTTATATCAAACTGTAAAATACTGGCCTAAAGGCACAGTTTTTGTATCAGTGGTAGACCCGGGTGTAGGTAGTGATAGGCGGAGCATTGCTTGCTTAACATATTCAGGTCATTACATTATTACACCTGATAATGGTTCTTTAAGTCATATTAAACATTACGAAGGTATTAAAAAAGTTATCGAAATTGATGAAGTGAAAAGCCGATTGCCTCATTCGGAAGAAAGTCATACTTTTCATGGTAGAGATGTTTATGCATACAATGGTGCGAGATTAGCTGCAAATAAGATAGCGTTTGAACGTCTCGGTCAGGCAATTAATGTTGATAGTATTGAGGCATTAGAAATAAGAGAAGCGACAAAAAATGAGGATTCTGTTACAGGAAGCATTGATATTTTAGATATCAGATTTGGGTCATTATGGACAAATATTCCATTGGCATTCTTAAAATCCTTGGAAATTGTTCATGGTAATAATTTGGTGGTAACAATTTATCATCAAGATAAGAAAGTCTATCAAAATATTATTAAATTTGCGCGATCGTTTGCAGATGTTAATGTGGGTGAACCTCTTGTGTATGTTAACTCGCTAGTAAATATTGGTGTAGCAGTCAATCAAGACTCATTTTCAGATTTATATCATATTGGTACTGGAAATGATTGGACGATTCATTTATCTAAAGCACCATCAATTTAATGAATTTTTTATGTAAGGAGTAATGAAGATGAAAAAACAAGATATTTCAGTTAAAACTGTTGTTGCGATTGGTATAGGAGCAGCGGTATTTGTGATTTTAGGGCGTTTTGTTGTAATACCAACAGGTTTTCCTAATACGAATATAGAAACATCTTATGCATTTTTAGCATTAATATCTGCAATATTTGGGCCTTTTGCTGGTTTAATGACTGGATTAGTTGGACACGCTATTAAAGATTTCACGACATACGGTAGTGCTTGGTGGAGTTGGGTTATTTGTTCAGGAATTATAGGCTGTTTATATGGATGGATTGGCCTAAAATTAAATCTTTCTTCAGGCCTATTTTCTAGGAAATCGATGATTTATTTTAATATCGGTCAAATTATTGCGAATATTATTTGCTGGGCACTTATTGCACCAACATTAGATATTTTGATTTATAACGAACCGGCTAACAAGGTTTATACACAAGGTGTTATCTCTGCAGTATTAAATATTATTTCAGTTGGTATTATTGGGACAATATTATTAAAAGCATATGCTTCATCTCAAATAAAAAAAGGTAGTTTACGTAAAGAATAATCATTTTGTTGAATCAGATATGTAAATGAATGTAGAAAGGTAATGATATATCATGACTGAACCAATTATCTCGTTCAAAGACTTTAGTTTTCAATATCATAGTCAAGCAACACCTACATTACAGAATATAAATGTTGATATTTATCCAGGAGAAAAAGTGCTAGTAGTTGGTGCTTCAGGTAGTGGCAAATCGACTTTTGCAAATTGCATAAACGGATTAATTCCATTTAAAACTAAAGGTAACATAACCGGGGAACTATATATAAATAATCAAGATGCAACCGTTAGTTGTTTACATGATAGATCTAATGTTGTTGGTACAGTTTTACAAGATACAGATGGACAGTTCATAGGCTTAACAGCAGCTGAAGATATGGCCTTTTTATTAGAAAATAATTGTGTTGAACAAGATGATATGAAGAAAAATGTAAGTTATTGGGCTGAAAAAGTTGGCATGATAGAACATTTAAATCACCGACCGCAAGATTTATCTGGAGGTCAAAAACAACGCGTTTCATTAGGTGGTATATTAATCCATCGTACGCCTATTTTAATATTGGATGAGCCGCTGGCCAATTTAGATCCTGCGACAGGACATGAAACGCTGAGATTGTTAAACAATATTCATGAAGAAACAAAGTCAACGATGATTATTGTCGAACATCGATTAGAAGAATCATTAGATGATACGTTTGATAGAGTTCTTCTTTTTAAAGATGGAAAAATCATCGCTAATACAACGCCTAGTGATTTGCTAAAATCATCTAAGCTTAAAGAAGCAGGCATACGTGAACCATTATACTGTACAGCGCTTAAATATGCAGAAGTAGATGTCGAATCCATTGATAACTTAGCGAATTTACGTGACGTTTGTATGAGTGAACATGTTAAATTTAAAGTGAAAAAATGGATAGATGAAACATCTGCAAATAATGATAATAAGTACAAATCTGAACCGCTATTAGAATTAAATGAGGTATGTGTTCAATATAGTGACTATAGTAATAGTGTACTTAATAATGTTCAATTAAATGTTTATAGAAGAGAAATGCTTAGTATAGTTGGTCACAATGGTGCCGGCAAATCAACACTTGCTAAAGCAATTTGTGGATTTTTAGATATAACAGGTAATATCCAATTTTGTAATAGGGGATTTAATCAATTGTCAATTAGCGAACGATCTGAATTCGTAGGTTATGTGATGCAAAATCCAAATCATATGATTTCTGAAAAAATGATTTACGATGAAGTAGCATTAGGGTTAAGAGCACGAGGTATGAAAGAATCAGATATAAAGATACGAGTAGAGAATGTGCTCAAAATATGCGGACTTTATGCATTTCGGAATTGGCCAATTGCAGCTTTAAGCTATGGTCAAAAAAAGAGGGTCACTATAGCATCTGTTTTAGTCTTAAATCCGGAAATAATCATATTGGATGAACCGACTGCTGGTCAAGATTTCTATCATTATAATGAGATAATGTCATTTTTAATTGAGCTAAACAGACAGGGGAAGACGATTATTATGATTACGCATGATATGCATTTATTGTCTGAGTATAGTTCAAGAACAATTGTATTATCAAAAGGACAAGTCGTTGCTGATACCACGCCAGTATTGGTATTAAATGATAAAAAAATCTGTGAGATTGCATCATTGAGACAAACATCGCTATTTGAAATGGCCGAATATATAGGGATTAGCGAGCCACAGAAATTAGTACAATTATTTATTGACCATGATAGGAAGGTGAGACGCCAATGAATCAATATAATACTATAGGTTTTCACCCGGGAAATAGTCGTATTCATCAATTAAATGCGACTGTTAAACTTTTATTCTTATTAGTTGTTTCTATTTCTGCAATGGTGACTTATGACACA
>NZ_JACVZN010000039.1:0-25002 GCF_017151895.1 Staphylococcus sp. EG-SA-15
CCATTATCATTGGTATAGACATACAAAAGATTGATACCGCAACTTGTAAAGCATTACGCAACACATGCAACATTAATGTGATAGATTTCACACCGCTTGCTCTTAAATAAAGTACATAATCTTCATTTAATTGTTCCACCATCGAGCGTCTAACATTTCTAAAGTAAATACCAGCATAGGCAATCGTAATAACGATCACTGGCAATATGTAACTTTCTGGACCTGTTAATCCAGAAGTCGGCAATATGTTTAACTTCACTGAAACGTAAATAATAAGTATTGAAGCTATCCAATATGATGGTAATGCAGTTAGAAAGAAAGCCACTGAACGTATCGCACGATCAGTGAACTTTCCTCTTTTTAATGCACTAACTACACCTAAAATAATTGATGTAATCATCACCATAACACTTGAAATTATTGTTAATTTCAATGTATTCATAAATGCTGGACCAATACGTTCAGCAACTGGGTCACCTGTAATGTAGCTTGTACCAAAATTAAATTGCATCGCTTCAAGTAACCAATTTTTATATTGAATTAATAATGGATCATTGAAACCGTACTTCTCATTCGTTTCTGCAATCAACTCTGGTGTTACATTTGGCGTTCCTTGTGCATGTAAAATTGTCACAGCTGGATTTTCATTTGTAATATACGTCAATAGAAATGTCATAAAACTTACTACAATCACTAATGGAAACATGAGCGCAATACGTTTTAAGATAAATTTGAACATCTAATTGCTCCTTTATTTATACTGCATTTCATTGAATGGTAATTCATACTGTGATTGTGTGAATGATACTTTTTCTAAATCTTTCGGCGCAACAACTGTCATACTACCGTGTGAAATAGGGATAAAGATACCTTCATCATCAATTTGTTTCAAAATGTTTTTATAAGCGTCTGAACGCTCTTTACCGTTTTGGATTTTAAATGCGTCATCAATGCTGTTGTATATTTTATCTTTGTTCTCAATGCCTGATGTTGCACTTTCATAACCATTTTTCGCTTTAAATGCTGCAATAGTACTTTGTGGATCGTACAATAATCCCCAAGTTTGGTTGAACATTAAGTCATAATCACCAGAAGTACGACGTTCAGCAATTTTATCTGATGTTTCGCCATTGATGTTTAACTTAATACCCATTTTCTTAAATTCTGCTTGTAAGTATTCTGCTTGTTCTTTTTGACTTGAAGAACCTTTGTCATAGTACATTGCCATTTCAAGGTTTTTACCATCTTTTTGACGAACATCGCTGTCTTTACCTTTCTTCCAACCAGCTTCATCTAATAATGATTCTGCTTTTTTAAGGTCATACTTACGTGTTGGCATATCGAAATTAATATCTGTTACATTTTTCGCAAATAATTGAGTTGCTGGTTTTTCTTGACCATCTAAAATTTCTTTGGCAATTTTATCTCTGTTTACCATATGACCAATCGCTTGTCTGACTGTTTTGTCACTCACAGCGTTATCTTTTTTACCAGAATTGACAACTAACATTTTCGTATTCATAGGTTGACTACGCTTAACTTGATAGTCACCTGTATCTTTCAATTGTTTTAAAGAGTCTTTGTCTAAGCTATCTGTACCTCTATCATCTGTGAAGGCAAAGTTCGTTTCACCTTTTTTCATTGATAGGAATGCTGTTTCACCAGCAGGCATTACTTTTGCTTGTACTTTGTTAAGTTTAGACTTTTCGCCCCAGTATTGATCATTTTTGTTAAAGTCTGCAGACTCATCTTTTTTGTGTTCACCTAATTTAAATGGACCAGTACCATCGAACTTTTTAACGCCATCTTTTGTTGTACCGTTTTTAAAGTCTTTTGGAGACACAAATACATATGGACGAGGCATCGCTAATTCAGCCAATGCAGGTTGATATGCTTCTTTCAAATTCAATTCAACCGTGTACTTATCTTTAACTTTAACATTGTCAATTAATGTTGAAATCTTTAACCAAGAATGCAATTTTTTATTTTGTTGAACCGCATCAATATTTTTCTTAACTGCGTCAGCATCAAATGGTGTACCATCATGGAATTTAACGTCATCTCTCAAATGGAATGTATATGTCTTCCCATCTTCAGACACATCCCATTTTTTAGCTAGTAAAGGCTTAATTCCATCTTTCGTGTTACGTACAAGCGGCTCGTATATCATACTTTCAGCAGACATCGATCCACCGTAAACATGCGGATTCATATCACCGATATCTTTAACCGTCGTATACGTTAATTGCTTGTTTTCTTTTTTCTCCTCTAAACCTTTATTACCGCCACAACCAGTTAAAATTAGCCCTGATGCAAGTAACATTGCACTCATTTTAGTTAGTTTTCTCATTTGCTTTTCCTCTTTCTAAATTGATAAGTTGCATTACTTAATCAAATCGTAATGATTATTTTTCTCAATTATTTGCTTATTTTTATGTAAATGTCAAACATAATTCAATAATTTTTTTCTATTATAAAACTTCAAACCCTTATTGTGAAAGCGTTCTATTGATTTCCAAAAATTTTGTGACGAGTGCTTTATCTCCTTCAAATAGATTTGTATTAAATTGAGAAGATAAGTGTTGATCTTGATGCATATCCTTGTACGCCTGGCAACTTGCTTCATAGCGAGTTAGGAACTGATCAATCATTGGCGTTTTGATACCTAGCATTTTCCCAATATGCTGAATCATCGCCGTTCTGTAATAATCTTCACTTGGCATTCTTGGAATTTGAACAACATCCTGTTCATTTTTATAGACTTGCTTAAATGGTACAGCTGAAAAATCAAAGTAATGTCCGTTTTCGTCTGGCTGTGAAAATGGATCAATGAGGATTGCGGTATATCTTACATAAAGCAGATATTCTTGTAAGATATCTGGCAAGATTTCGAAATGCTCAATATCACCTTCATCCAAAGTTTCAGGACGTACTGGATAATTTTCCTTCACCATAAATTGAAGCAGGTTGACTGACGGCACTCTAAATGCTTGTAAAATAGCCATCATTTCCTTCCACATTAAACGCATTTCACGGATTAGTGTCATCGTTATCGGTCCTTCAGGAAATAACTTATACACATAAACCGGTACATCCGTCCCTTCGAAAATGGCTTTCAATGAAAAGTCATTCATAAATAGTGGTGGGTGCACATAAAGCGAACTGTTTCGCGTTTCAGCGTGCAGTGGCGATTCAACGACTTCTAATTGAATCTTCAATTGCTCAGCTAAAGCAGAGATTCGTTGACACATTGTTGAGTTTGAATGTGTCGATCCCATGTACAATTTCTTTTTTACACCTGTTGTCAACACATGATTAGGCGCTTCTTTATCAACAATACGTGTATCGCCAAGATAAGTTGAAAATGAAATCACTTCGATATCCTGACTGAACTTAGACATAAATTGTTCCACAATCATTTGCGATCCAAATGTCGGTGAAATTAAAATGACATGTTTGACACTTTGCAAAGTTTCTAACGACAATTGCTGTAGTGTGTCATAATAAGCATCTGCTGTGCATGCCATGACAACCGTTTCGTATTCACCCTTAACGTTTTTAACATCTTTATACAAACGATTAATTTCAAACTTACCTTCCAGATGTTGATGCGCCTCGTTTTGTATTTTGACTTCAAATTGTTTCTCTTTTTTATACGCTTGATATAAGCGTTTTGATTTTTCTGATGTTGAGGCACGTCCAACCATATCAATCTCATAATCTGATTTTAAATAGCAAATATTCGCTAATTGGATTGCGACCGGACCAGTGCCTATCATTAATAATTTAGACATCCGTAATACCTACCTTTATAGCTGCTTTTTTATAAAGTGCTATATCAAAAATTTGCTGTGGTCTCATATGTTTATTCACACATTGCCACTTATCTTCCGCTGTTTCTTGTGACGGATAATTAAATATTGCTTTGATGCCATCACCAAAGCGCATTGCAACTACGACATTTTCATTTGTTAAATCATATAATTCTTCTAAAATGCTGTACTTTAAAGGAATTGTCGAGCTGAATATGATATGCGTCACATCTTTGATATCTTTAAGTTCAGATACCTTTTGATCCGTAATTGTTATATCTTCATTTGGTGCTAAGACGTTAACGATTCTGCGCCCTAGGTCAACGGCTTGTGGATCAATATCAATACCGATAACTGAAGCACCTGTTTCTTTTGCTACTTGAATTAACGTCATTGGATATGCACCTGAACCAACTAACAATAATTTGTCATTGCTAGCTATACTACATTGTCCAAACTCTTCATCAATACAATGTTCTATATTGTCAAAGTAACCTGTGGTAGACGCCTGTCCGTCTAATAGACGTCTAGCTCTAATGACTTCCACTTGTTTAACACACTGCGCTGTAATATATTGCAGTGATTTTATTAATTGTGCTTTTTCTTCAACGTCACGCCAAGCATTAAATTGTTGTTCATAAATAGGATTTAAAATAAATTCACTATAGTCATCCATCAATGTTTCTAATGCTTCGATATATTGATCGTCTTGTAATACACGCTCGTAATGCGCTTCAAACTTTTCTAAATATTGTTGTAATATCAATTTGATTTCATTATTAAAGTTATTCATTGTAGGCTCCTTATTCTATATATGCTTTTCCTG
The DNA here is from genome assembly GCF_017151895.1 of Staphylococcus sp. EG-SA-15. Lineage (NCBI taxonomy): Bacteria > Bacillati > Bacillota > Bacilli > Caryophanales > Staphylococcaceae > Staphylococcus > Staphylococcus sp. EG-SA-15. The sequence goes on from NZ_JACVZN010000039.1 coordinate 4,639, forward strand.
TAGCTACAGTTGTAACCTGTCCTTTAATTGAAGTTTGATATCCCAATTGATGACATCGCTTTGATGTCACTAAAATACTGCCCCCTGGCTGATGTACTGTAAAATCTTTGCATGCGTCATTACGTTGATAATTATTAAAAACCCCAATTGATGCTGTACCAGAACCACAGCTATTTTCCCAAATTAAACTTTGAATTTCTGGTATATAGATTAATGGCTGTAAAAATTGACGTTGTTCATCAAAAAGCATCATACCTACTGTTTTATATTTGTGACTCCATTGTTGCTCACGCACAAACGCTTCAACCAAATGTTGAATTTCTGTTGTTACTTGTTTAACTGGAATCACATAATGTACATATGTTTCATAAATAATTTCTATTGCTTTCCATGAATGATTACCCATATTAATTGTTGTTGGCACAACACGATGGGCTTGTGGCATTTGAACTTCATAGTATTGGCAATCATGAATTGCGCATTGCACTAAATCCGAACAGCCAGACACCTTCACCTTAAACTGTTGGTCTTTAAGCAAATGACTTTCTTGCAAATGATGTATATATGACATCGTCGCATTACCGCAAAATTCATTACCGCTCATAACTAAGTGAAAATCATTGCCATCATCATTTTGTGTTGATTCTATAAAGCCTACCTGTTCACAACATACATGTGTTGCGGCCATCAACTGATTGGCGATAGATGCATATTCACTAGCATCATGTTTTGAATGAACAAGTATCGTCATATTCCCCGAAGGATTATACTTAGAAAATTCTATAACCTGCCGATTCATACGACACTCCTTTAGATGTATTTTTAGAGCCTCTTTTACCATAAGTAATTAGAGGCTCTTATGCAGTTGTTGCGAAGCAAACAACTGTATTTCTCTATACCTGTAATTTTTTAGAAGATGAACCTAATAGCTTTTTATCTATTAGGTAAGTCATGCTAATTCGCAAAATCGAAAAGCATGGCTTTATATGCAGTTGGTGCGAAGCAAGCAACTGTATTCCTCTAAAGCTGTAATTTTTAGAAGATGAACCTAATAATTTCCCATCTATTAGGTAAGTCATACTCATTCGCAGAACGAAAAGTATGACTTAGTACTCGGTTGTTGCATCAACATGCAACCGTAAACCTTATTTAAAGTTGCTTCTTGTGGCTCTACAAGTGAATGCAGTTGTCCGTTAACTACATTCACTTAGATGCTTTTACTGTTTTCACCTCAACTAAAACTTCAAAAAAGTTGCAGAAAACAAATCGTAACTATTACGATTTGATTATATACTATATTAGTTGAGAATCATTGTCAATAAAGGTTGTAAATGAATGCACATTTATATTTTGATAATCTTTCCATAAACATCGTATTCTCAGCACATTCAAGTCTTTTTGAAAATTTTTATCAAACAAAAAAACCAGCTTCAACGTAAAATACGTTAAAACTAGCTTTAAGCAATACACTTCATCAAATAAACAAACATTTATTTTTCAAAGGTTAATAATTCCCCGTCATTTGGTACAACAACTCTATTACCTAAGTCGTTAGAATTTATAAATTCATTCAGCTCTTTACGAGATAAATGCCAATGATTGACCGCTTCCATATGCACAACAACAATTTGCGCAAGTGGCAATGTATTAGCAACTTTTAACACATCATGTTCATCCATAACTAACGGCCCACCTTCAAAGAATTGATTTGCACCACCATTAAGAACAACAACATCTGGTTGATACGTTTTTAATGCTTTTTCAACCCCTTCAAACCAAACTGTATCTGCTGCTAAGTATAATGTCGGCTCTTCAGAATGTTTTAAAATCATGCCGTGAACATGTCCTGTCATCTTCAAAATTTCACCATGACCATGTTGAGCATCTGTTTTAATCAACTCAATTTCTCCAATGTGTGTCACATCATTAAATACAGAAACGTTTGTAAACCCATAACGCTCTACTTCACTAGCATCTTCTTCATTTTGTGCGTAAATTTTAATATCTTTCGGCAATACTTCAATTGCTTTCGGATCAAAATGATCAATATGCAAATGCGTTAAAATCACTAAATCGATGTCATTTATAATGTCTTCAATTGCCATGGGTAGTTCTACAAGTGGATTTTTTTGATCTTGTCTCGGTGAATTTGGAAAAGGGTCAAATGAACCTTTATCACTTAACATTGGATCAAGTAAAATATGTTTCCCCCCATATTCAATAACAGCCGTAGCATTTCTTATATGTCTAATATTCATTTTATATCCCCCTATTTCATATGTCTTTCATTGCGACAATATGCATACTTTGCTTACTTCATGCCAAATTCTTTTCCACTGGATATCGATTTTAAATAATTATTCCAATGTCCGCTTCCACGAATCATCACTCAACATCTCGCCAGGCCATGTGTAAGCCATAACACCACCGTCAATGCGAATTGTTTCACCAGTAATAAATGAACTGTCATCAGATGCTAAAAAGACAACGAGCTTGCCTACTTCTTCTGGTTTACCTAAACGTCCCAGCGGTGTCATCCATTTCTGATTTTCTCTGAATGTTTTGCCTTCCTTATCTTCGCTAGTACCTGTCAGTTTATCTACTAACGGGGTTTCAATTGTGCCTGGTGCAATTGCATTGGCTCGAATGCCCTCGCGGCCATACTCAATTGCGATTGATTTTGTAAAATTAATCACTGCACCTTTCGCAGCATTATATCCAGAGCGATACAAGTCTGCTGCTTGTCCGGAAAATGAAGACGTATTAACAATAGAGCCACCTTGATTCATCATTAAAGGTAACATCATTTTCGTCATTAAAAATGTCCCACGCATATCTACATTCATAATCTTGTCATACACATCTATTGGATACTCATGAATTCTATCAGCCGCATTATCCACACCGGCATTATTAAACAACACATCGATTCTTCCAAACTGTTCCTTTATGTCAGACACAAAGTCTACCACTTGTTGTTCGCTTGCATTATCCACATTATACGCCTTCGCATTGTCACCATTACTTTTAATTTTATCGACAGTCTCCGATACCGCTTCAGCTATGTCTACCGCCAATACATACGCACCTTATTGAGCTAAAGCGATTGCAGAAGCTTGACCGATACCTGTACTTGCTCCTGTTACGACTGCTACTTTATTTTCCAAACGTTTCATTCAGTCACTCCTATACAACATATCTTAAACTTACAGTCCTTATTTTCCACTGTTCGATGCTTCATAAACCTAATAGATAAGTCTTCAGGCAGTCTTAACTACTCTGCTATACACTTTCTATTGAATAACTCAAAATATTTAACAATATTAGTTTTTTTATTTTCTGAAAATTGTTACTTTTGAGAGTATTTTTTGTTACACTTTAAATATTTAACAAAGGGGGGAATAATTGATGACATCAAAACATCAACAAAAGGGGTCTATCGTCAATCGTTTCTTGAATAGTGTTGAAAAAATCGGAAATAAATTGCCAGATCCTAGCGTCTTATTCTTTTTAATGTGTGTGGGCTTAGCCATTATGACATGGGTTATCTCATTATTTAATGTATCTGTTAAGCATCCAGGTACGCATCAAACCATTTATATTAAAAATATAATTAGCCATGATGGATTTACGATGATAATGAATGATACGATTAAAAATTTCTCAGAGTTCCCAGCATTAGGCTTAGTACTAGCAGTGATGATTGGTATTGGTGTTGCAGAGAAAACAGGATACTTCGATAAGTTAATGATTTCTGTTGTGAATCGCGCACCACGTTTCTTAATTTTACCGACTATTATATTAATTGGTATTTTAGGTAGTACAGCCGGCGATGCTGCGACAATTATCTTGCCGCCGCTTGCAGCAATGCTTTTTATTAAAATTGGCTATCACCCTATCGCTGGACTAACGATGGCATATGCTTCCGCTGTTGGAGGATTTGCAGCAAATATAGTTGTTGGTATGCAAGATGCTTTGGTCTATTCATTTACAGAACCGGCAACACGTATCGTTTCAGATTCTATTAAAACAAACGTTGCTATGAACTGGTACTTTATCGCAGCGAGTGTCGTTGTATTACTTCCTACGATATTGCTAGTTACAACTAAGCTCATTATTCCTAGATTAGGAAAATATGATGACAGTTTAATGCATGATGACCATGAAGAAACATCTTCACATATTACTGACAAAGAAGCACATGCTTTAAAATGGGCAAATATCAGTTTCATAGTCACAATTATTTTATTAATTATTACAGCCATTCCTGAACATAGCTTTTTAAGAAATGCTAAAACAGGCAGCTTACTAGACGATGCGCCATTAATTAACGGTGTCGGATTAATTATTCTTGTCGTATTTTTAGTACCTGGATTAGTTTATGGGATTTTAAGCAAAGAAATTAAAAATACAAAAGACTTAGGTAAAATGTTCGGCGATGCTGTAGGATCAATGGGAACATTTATCGTTATTGTGTTTTTTGCAGCACAGCTACTTGCGTATTTAAAGTGGAGTAATTTAGGAATTATCGCTGCTGTTAAAGGTGCCAAATTATTAGAACATCAAAACGGTATTGTATTGATACTAGGTATTATTGTACTGAGTGCAATGGTCAACATGTTAATCGGAAGCGCATCGGCTAAATGGGGTATTTTAGGACCGATATTCGTACCAATGTTAATCCTTATCGGCTTTCATCCCGCATTCACACAAGTCATTTACCGTGTAGGCGATTCAATTACCAATCCAATTACACCGATGATGCCGTACTTACCTTTATTATTAACTTATGCACAAAAATACGATAAACGCATGAAACTCGGAGCCTTACTTTCTAGTTTAATGCCGTATTCAATCGCGCTAAGTATTGTATGGACAGTATTTGTCATCATTTGGTTCCTATTAGGTATCCCTGTTGGACCAGGTGGACCGATATTCGTTAAATAACAGTATTCAAAGGGATAAATTAAAATGCCACTATACAAGATTTGACCTGTATAGTGGCATGATTTGTTATGATATAGCGTTCGAGATGAAACTCTGCATTTATATGAACAATTATAGTCTATCACTAATAATATTTAATCTGTTCCAACCGTTAATTTGGTTTACAACAAAGACAAGATCAATAATTTGTTCTTCATCATAAAATGATTTTAGCCGGTCAATAATTTCAAACTTCTTAAAGTCTTTGATTGAATTTAACATTTCTGCAAATTCAAGCGTCACTTTTTCTTGATCAGTAAATAAATCTAAATGTCTAAAACTCAAGACTTCATCAATTTTCATTTGTGTTACACCCAATTCCTTTAATTCTTTTTTATGGATATCAACACAATAATGACAACCGTTAATTTTAGAAATTAATAACTTAATCAATGCACTAAGTTCATCATTAACGGGTGATTGATGAATAAACTTTTCACCTTGGCTCATTACAGACATTAACTCTCCATTTTGTTTCTTGTAATTATACGGCATTTGCAATCTCTCCTTTACATTGTTTAATACCAATCCAGTGATACTACACTTCGAACAATATTGGATAGAATTTGAAATTCTGTATAACATCTTGTCAATCTATGCTTTAGTTAAAACATTTAGCACTTATATTTAAAAAATATATAAAATATGAAAACAGATTGAAAGGATATTATACCTTGCTCTACCCTTTTTTATAAAAAATCACACACATTTGAGAAAATTTGATAATGTCAATAAATCACGTCATCGACATTGTTATTCGATATATATTGTTCTTATAATGGCCAAACTATTATTCCATTTAAATTAACGTGGTTCGTTTGTGTTAATGTACTGTACAAAACTGGGGAAGTATTGGTGATGATGAAGTGATTTATATTAATTGCGAAACACCTTCGATAGCAATGACATAGATTATTGGAAGATTAAATCAAAAATAAAGAAGACCCTAGTGGCCTTCTTTTTTGTCTAATTCTTCTTTAATTTTTTCAGGAGATTTTAAATGATTTGCTGGTTTTAGTAACTCACTTAATCTTTCACTTTCTATCATAGCACCACCAAACTGATAATTATGTTCTGGAGACCCATATGCAACAAAATCAGCTTTTTTGTTTTCATTGATGTAACCTTCAATTACGGCATCGCCCATAGGTCCTCTTTTTAAACTTGTGAAATGCACAGATTTAATCGTGTTTGGTTCTTTGGTATTATGCTTGAGATAGAGTGTAATACGCTCCTGTTGTTCTTTGTAGTAAAGTGCTTTTTGTTTTTCTTTTTCGTCATATTTCACTTTTAAATAAATGACTGTAGCAACTATACATATACATAAAATGACACCAATAATTATAAAAACATGCTTTTTGTTCATTAAAGTAACTCCTAAAATGTGGTGGAAAATGAAAAAGTTTTTATAGTTCTGTAATTATGAACATTATAGATTATAAATCATAACATTAATATCGTCGCCTTCACTCACTTGATTGTTAAAATCACCAATTACTGAGAATTGTACAAGGAATAATTGTCTATCATGCCCTTATATCATTATTGCCTTACTAATATTAACAAAACCGATAGCTATTACATTAAATGCCTATATCCCAGACCTCAAACACCTTTTTATACAGGACGCACTGTAATTTCATTCACGTTAACGTGCTTTGGTTGTGTTAATGCATATAATACTGCTTCTGCAATATCTTGTGGTTCAAGTTTTTTACGATCTGTTGGATTGTATGCGGCAGTTATGGCTGTATCTACCATTCCTGGAGAAATGCTTGTTACTTTAACGCCTGTCTTTGCCAACTCTTTTTCTAATCCTTGAGTAATAGTGTGAACTGCTGCTTTCGTCGCACTATAAATCGTACTGCTTTTCGTTACTTCAAAGCCAGAAATAGATGCAATGTTAATAAGATGACCACTTGATTGTTCTAACATAGTTGGTAATGCAGCCTGTGCCGTATATAAAGTGCCTTTGATATTCACATCAATCATACTATCCCACTCATCTACTTGATAATCAGTAATCTTAGACGATAACATTTGTCCCGCACTATTGATAACAATATCCAAACCACCGAATGTTTGTTGTGCAATTTTTATCAATTCATCGACTTCTTCTTTTTTCGTTACATCTGTTGGCACTACCTTCACACTATCTTGAGCTAATTGATTCGCCACATTTTGTAGTTTATCTTTATTTCTACCGGCTAAGACAACTTTCGCCCCTTCTTCATGTAGTAATGTTGCAATTGCTTCTCCAATACCACTACCTGCACCTGTAACTACTGCTACTTTATCTGTTAATACTGTCATAATGATCGACTCCTTTGATTCTTTTTATTTTTTCAGGGTAAATCAAAAATACATATTACTTTTAAAAAGCGTATCACAATTCATATAACGGTCATAATAACTCGCTTCATTTTCATAGATAAATTACATTACAAGCCATTCGAAATATACAATTAATCGTTGCTTATATTTTTTATTTTTAAAAATGTTGAAAAATCGTCACTTCTTTATTGTAAAAACATTATATTAGTACTAAAGTTAATACTGTGATTTATCATTCGATTGAATGATTAGAGGGAGGAATAAAACATGACATATCATGAGCGTGTTTTAGCATTAAGAGCTGAAAGTAAAAGAACCGCATTTGATTTTCGATTCGAAGATTTATTTAGCAAAGAAGAATGGCTAAGTATGTCGCTTGCAGAAAGACAAAAAGCTGAAAAAGCATTTCGACACGAAGTTAAAAATATGGACGATGTAAGAATGCCCTTCTCAAGTGTCCATGACGCCCAAGTAAAATTATATAATGTTGTATATTCTTATAACGGCATTAAACGTAATTTTAAACAAGTTGAAAATGAAGGATTCTAATATCATTTCGTTTATATATGACATGATAGAATTTTATATGTAAATCTTGTAGGTAATCGTTTTAAAAATAATATAAGCATGACTAAAGCCACATCCAATATAGGACGTGGCTTTTAGTATCGTTCCAGATTTGTGGGGAGTTAGGGTTTACTTAATTAAAGGGGTCTGCCCTCAATTGCTCACCAACGAGGGCAAGTTACATCAATCACACTTCAATTGCCGCCGACTAGGGGTAGTAATCATTGGCAATAAGAACTAGTTAGTGACTAACGATTTACGTTCCATAGCAAAGTGATACAAACGCTCAGCATCAATGTAAGGCATAGAATCAATAGTTAGGTAACCATCTTTGATGTCACCAATTAATCCTTGATTTACACCAGTGTTCACGTAAATATCATAGCTACTTACGTCTGAGAAAATAAGCGCTTCAATCTCTTTTCTCATAATCATCACTCCAATGTTTATATATTATTTATATAAACTCTCTCGTCTCTCTCTATTTATTAACTTCTTACAAGTCTAATATTACATGAATTTCCAAATAAATAAAGAGTTTTGTGATGTATTTCACAAATTCATCACTATTTTGGAAAATTAAGAAATATTTAATTATATAAAAGTTTAATAAGTAAGAAAATATGATAAAATGTAGATGTTCTTTAGACATTAAAAGCTTCTAACATGATATGGAATCCGAGGTTCCGATATCACATTAGAAGCTTTTTTGTTGCGGTGCTTATATTAATAATGGCATGAATGAACGCATGCTGTCTTAGTTTCAGGAATCGGCTAGAATATTAAACTTCCGTTCTTTGAATATTTTTTAATTTCTTACTAATATCATCCAGTTCATTCTTCGCCTTTTTAAACCAATCTCCTTGAGCTACATTATCAAATTCACCTTTAATTTTTTTGAAATGGCTACCTATATTTCACAGCTCACTTTAGATATCGAACTTGTTTCTTCAGAGTTACTTGTTATATTACCAGGTTTTATTTGATATTCAGTTTGACTCATAACTTGTACCCTCACTTGGAGTATATTGTACAGAATCTGTAAAATAAATGTTTTCTTCTTTATTTTCTACAAAGGTAAATTCTAGATTTTTTGATCCTACTGATGAACCTTTTAAATCTCCATCACCTTTTATTAATAATTTCGGAGCTTTGTTGGTTGGAATATTATATCTTTTTCGAAGTTGCTTCACATTGTAGTCATCGTTTTTCAATTGATATTTTGCGGAATAACTTGGAACATTAGGATTATATGAAATGTCACCATCTTTATAATCATTAATATCTTTAAAGTCACCGTATTGTACAAAGAATTTAAAGTTTTCGATTTCTTTTCTTAATTTATCATCAGCTATCGGTTTGGTTGGAATGATTCTATTATGTTCCATTTTCACTGGATATTTTGTATCTTTACTATGTGAATACCCTTTACTATCCTCGGTTATTTCTCTAACAACAAAATTACCTTTCGTTGTTCTAGTATTACGATTTATATAGAGCACCATTCCTCTAGATTCCATATTGCTATTATTTGTCTCAATAATCATTTTAGAGTGAATTATCCAAGTGCCTTTGTCACCTTTTTCAAACTCTTCGTCACGAAAGCCTTCCTTATCATAGAAGTCTTCAAGATTTTTGGTTGGATATACACTCAATATTTTGTTGAAATTTTCTTTAATTTGTTTATCTTTACTACTTTCTTCTTTTTTCATTCCGCAAGCGCCTATAAAAACAGATAGTATTATCAGGCATAGACACAATTTTAAACTTTTTGAATGAATCATCATTTCTCCACCTTATATTTTTAATACTGACTCAATCTTTAATTTATACATTTAAAGCGAAAAATTTTTTAACACTTTATGAAATTTTCAATCCAAACTTCTATTAACCCTATTTAGTTTGACTCATAACTTGTATCCTCGCTTGGAGTAAATTCAACCGAATCTGTAAAATAGATATTCTCTCTTTTATTTTGTACAAAGGTAAATTCTAAGTCTTTAGAGCCTATGGATGAACCTTTTAAATCGCCATCACCTTTCAACAATAGTTCTGGTGCTTTTTTAGTCGGTATATCATATCTTTTTCTTAATTGTTGGATATTATAATCATCATTACTTAATTGATATTTTGCCGAATAACTTGGTACGTTTGGATTGTATGAAATATCCCCATTTTTATAATCTTTAAAATCTTTAAAGTTGCCATATTGTACAAAAAACTTGAAGTTTTCAATTTCTTTTTTTAACTTCTCGTCTTTTATAGGTTTTGTTGGTATGATTTTATTATGTTCCATCTTGACAGGGTATTTTTTATCTTTATCATGTGTATATCCTTTTTTATCTTTAGTTATCTCACCTACTATAAAATATCCTTTCGTTGTTCTAGTGTTACGATTGATGTAAAGTACCATCTCTCTGGATTTTAAGGCTCCTCCTTTTAATTGGATGTTCATTCCAGAATTAACTATCCAAGTACCTTTATCACCCTTTTTAAATTCTTGATCTCGAAAGCCTTCTTTATCGTAAAAATCATCGAGATTTTTGGTTGGATATAATTTTAATGTTTGATTAAATGTGTCTTTAATTTGGGCGTTTTGACCATTTGCTTTTGTCATAATGACATAACCTACAATCAATATAATGAGTAATACCAAGCATATACCGAGCGTTAATTTCTTTGAATGCATCATCATTTCTCCACCTTATATTTTTAATACTGACTCAATCTTTAATTTACACAACTAAAACGAAAAATCATTTTGAACACTTTATGAAATTTTCATTTCAAACTTCTATTAACCCTATTTAGTAGGTTTGAAATTAATACTATCCGTAAAATAGATGTTTTCTTCTTTATTTTCTACAAAGGTAAACTCTAAATTTTTGTGTCCTATAGATGATCCTTTTAAATCACCATCGCCTTTTATTAATAATTTAGGTGCTTTCTTAGTTGGTATATCATACCTCTTTCTAAGTTGCTTCACATTGTAGTCATTGTTACTCAATTGATATTCCGCCGAATAACTAGGTACATTGGGATTATATGATATGTCACCATCTTTATAATCATTAATATCTTTAAAGTCACCGTATTGTACAAAAAACTTAAAGTTTTCGATTTCTTTTCTTAATCTATCATCAGCTATCGGTTTGGTTGGGATAATTCGATTATGTTCCATTTTCACTGGATATTTTGTATCTTTACTTTGTGCATACCCTTTACTATCTTCCCACAATTCTCTAACAATAAAATTACCTTTCGTTGTTCTAGTATTACGATTTATATAGAGCACCATACTTCTAGATTCCATTTTTTTATCCTTCAGCTCAACTACCATCTCAGAATCAACAATCCAAGTCCCTTTATCTCCTTTTTCAAACTCTTGATCTCGAAATCCTTCTTTATCATAAAAATCATCGAGATTCTTGGTTGGATATAAACTCAATGTTTTGTTGAAATTTTCTTTAATTTGTTTATCTTCTTTCATACCACACGCGCTAATAAAAACAGCTAATAATACTAAATACAGCCAGAGCCTCAACCTTTTTGAATGAATCATCATTTCACACCCCCATTTTTATTTTTGATGCAAAGTTAAGTTCAAATTCCAATATTAATAATACTAGAGGGAATTTTATGATTAAATCCTCTTGGCTTTTAATTGTTAGTTGTATTTTTCACATATCAACATCACAAATTATTTAAAAAGCGCAAATATCTTTATAATTTTTATTGGCCTAACCAACTAATTAATTAAGATAAATTGCGCTTATATTTAAAATAATAACACTGAAACTCAATGTCTTTACTTATTAAAATTGATGTTTAAATACATCTTTACTAACATTCATTTTTCGGTTTACATTAATTTGTTATATAGCGATATATATCATCTCTTACAGCTTTATCGAGTGCTAAATCCATCGTTACTACGTTTGAACCATTCGGCATTTTATCTTGCTTCTCTGAACCTTCTATATATCCAGCAGTTCCTAAATAATAAAAATATATACCATCATCATCTTTTTTCTGTACAAAAATATACATTTTAATTCCTTTTGCTCTATGGGACAAAATTTTCTGAACTTCTTTTGATTTTAGCGTTCTATTAGATTTAGTAAACCATTTTAATTCATCTTGACTTAAAAATTCATCTTCATATTTTGTGCTATCACTTATATCCTCATGCTTATCATAAGTGATAAATATTGGCATTTCTTGGCTTCTTATCATGTATCCCATGATTACAGACGAACCATTTTTATTCCAATTAAATATTTTGCTAAAATCTTCTCTTGAATATTTATTATATAAAATCAGTCCATTTTTACCTTTTTGGTATTTTTCATTGTTATACTTTGATAATTCAATAAGATCTTCTAAAAATATTTTAAATGTTTGATTACTTAGAGCATTAGTAAATGCATCGCTTAGTCTTATCATTCTTTCATTACATTCTATAATGGGACTTCCATAGATTTTTTCAATTCCTGCGTTGTAAAATGAAAAATCTAAAATTCTTAATGAAGTATCTATATCATCTTCTGTTATATCCTTAACTTCGTTCAACATTTTATTTTTTAATTCATCATATGTTAATTCATTTTTTAAAAGTTCTTCTAAAACTAAACTATCGATTCTTTTCAATCCAGGTGCTATTTGTCTTGAAAAGAAAACCAGATTTTTAGATTCATTTTCCGTCAATAATGTATCTATTTTTTTATATCTCACTAAGAACTCGTAATAATTACTAAATTTAGAAAATATAACGCTTGGATCTATAGAATGTTGTTGTATGAAATCCATTAGTAACGGCATGTGTCCCAATCTATTTTCAACTTCTTCATAAGCTTTTAATATTAATTTATTTTGATTTAATGATACTGCATCCAATGAATTGTAAATCTGTTTTTTAGCAACTTCTTCAAAATTAATTGTAGATACTCCATTAATCGAATCGTTATTCGTTAAAAACTTCTTATAATTATCTTTATTTTGCGATTGATCCCCAGAAAGCGCAATCGGAATTAAATAATTTGTCTTATAATTACCAATAAAATCAATTACTGTAACATACTCTTTATTTGAACTTTTTCTTAATCCTCTACCAAGTTGCTGAATGAATATAATACTAGACTCTGTTGGTCTCAACATTACAACTTGATTGACTTCTGGAATATCAATACCTTCGTTAAAAAGATCTACAGTTATAATATAGTTAATCTTACCTTCTTTTAATTTTTCTATTACAATTTGGCGATAATTAACACTATCATCTCCTGTTAAAGCAACACTTTTAATCCCTTTTGAACTTAGTTTATCCGCTAAATCATAAGCTTCTTTTTTGCTACTTACAAAAATTAATCCTTGTAAAATTTCACCTGAATATCCATAGTAATCTGTCTTTTGAATAATATAATTAACTCTTTCATCAGAAGTTAAATATCTCAGTTTAGTTACATCATCTTCTTTAATACCTTGATGTACATAATCAGTCACACCAAAATAATGAAATGGACATAAAATATCACTTTCTAATGCTGCTTGTAACCTTATTTCATACGCAATATTATAATCAAACAGTTCAAATATACTTAATTCATCTGATCTTTCTGGTGTTGCAGTCATTCCCAGCATGAACTTAGGTTTGAAGTAGTTAAATACTCGTTGATAAGTAGATGCAGCAGAACGATGTGCTTCATCAAAAACAATATAATCAAATTCATTTTCATCAAATTGCTTAAAATTATCATCTCTAGATAATGTTTGAATGGTTGCAAATAAATATTTGGCATCGACATCTCTATGTTTTCCTGTCAACAATCCAAAATCACTATCATTTTTTATAGGTAATACTTTTTTAAATTCTTCCTTAGCTCTATTTAAAATCCCCTCATTATGAACAATAAATAAAAATTTATTAGGGTTTACTTCTCTAACATCTAATGCACATAAAATCGTTTTACCTGTACCAGTTGCAGATATTATTAACGCCTTATCTTTGGCTTTATCCCTAATAGCTTTTAATGACCTTAATGCTTCTGCTTGCATTAAATTGGGTACAATTTCCACTGATTTTTTCACCTTATCAGCTAGCAGCATTTGAGTTTGTTCAACCTCCGCTAATTTTTCTAAGGAGCGGTACTCAAATGATTCTTTATATGATTTAATCCATTGCTGAGTCAGTGGGGTACTCTTTTGCCATAACAATTCAAATTCATTTTTTACACTATCAACTAAATCGCCATTTTTCATAGTAGACAGTAAAACATTATGCTCATAATTAACCTTTAACGCATTAGATGTTAAATTAGAGCTTCCTATTACCATAGAACTATAATCCTTATGTTCAAAAATATATCCTTTGGCATGGAATCCAGCAATATCAGTTAATCTTACCTCTACATTTTTTAATTTAAGTAATTCTCCATACATTTTAGGACTATTAAATCCTAAGTAATTAGATGTTAATATTTTCCCTTTAACACCCTTATTGCTTAAATCTAATAGTTGAGCCTTTAAGCTGGCTAATCCGCTTTCTGTTATAAAAGCTACAGAAAAATAGAACGTTTCACATTTTTGAAGTTCATCTATAATTGTTGAAAGGACTTTTTCATTTTTATTATTTACTAAAAGCTTCGGTGTATAATTCCCTTTATGAGAAATATCTTTGTCTATAAAACCTTTTTTTAAAGATTGATTGAAATCATTTAGTAATCTACTCATATTATCCCTCAGTCATAATTTTATTAACGGCTGGTATATCCGCTGGGGCCCAATTTAATTTATCAAGTTCGTTTATTGACAACCATTCAATACTCTTATGTTCAGTTAAAGTTGGTAACTCTTTGTTTAAAGTACATTTGTATGTTGTTAACTTAACAATGCCAAAATCATATTCATGTTCTGTAGTTATGACTTTGTCTCCAACAATTAGATCACATTTCATTTCTTCTCTAATTTCTCTAATCAAAGCTTCTTTTTCAGTTTCATTCTTTTCAATCTTACCGCCAGGAAATTCCCACATTAAAGGTAGACTCATTTCTTCACTTCTCTGTGCACAAAGAATTTTGTTATCAGAAAAAATAATAGCTCCTACTACATTGATTACTTTTTTCATAAGACTCACCCTTCAATTTAAAATCATCTTAATTGTTATTCTATCAAAAATTACAAAACTATATATAAATCAATATTAAAAATTAATATTTTACAATTTCCTGCATGATATATCACTCTTACATCTACTCCATGCATTTTCATACACATCTATTATATAATACTTGTGAAAAGTATTGTCTTGGGGCTGTGTTTTTTTACTTTTGGGGCGTATTTCTTTATAATTCATTACATAAATGTAAGGGCTTTAGTTTTCATGTTTTATTAAGTCTAACTGAGATTTTGAAAGGATGTTTAGCAACAATGGATAAAGAATTATGGATAGAACGAGCTAATGATAGTTTAGTTAAACATTTTTATGAGCAGCAATCTGACATTGAACAGCGAGAAGGTTTTGAAAGTAAATTAACATTTGGTACTGCGGGTATACGCGGAAAATTCGGTCTTGGTGAAGGTCGACTTAATAAGTTTACTATTGAAAAATTGGCATTAGGTTTAGCGCGTTATTTAAATGCCCAAACAAACAGTCCAACAATAGTCATTCATTATGATATTAGACATCTTTCAACTGAATTCGCCCAAATAATTGCTAATGTATTAGCAAACCATCAAATAACAGTTTATTTACCTGATACATATAAAACGACACCGGAATTATCGTTCGCGGTGCGCAATCTTAATACTACTGCTGGCATTATGATTACAGCAAGTCATAATCCGAAAGACTATAACGGCATCAAAGTATATGGTTCTGATGGTGCGCAATTATCGACTGATGCATCTGAGCTTGCAAGTCGTTATATCGAAGAAGTTGGCGATCCATTACAGATTGATATACCTATTTCTAAACAAAATACATCTTATATCAAGCCTTTTCCGAAATCTGTAACTGATGACTATATGAAACACATTCAAAATATGATTGGCTATATTCCTAAATCTGATTTACAAGTTGTGTTCACTAGTTTACATGGTACAAGTGTTCCGATTGTACCTGAGTTATTACAATCTTTGAATTTCAATCAATTTAATCTTGTAGAAGCACAATGTAAACCTGATCCGAATTTCAGCTCAGTTCAAAGTGCTAATCCTGAAGATCATCGCGCTTTTGATCAAGCAGTCGAACTTGCAAATAAAAGTCATGCAGACTTATTAATATCAACTGACCCTGATGCGGATCGTCTTGGCATTGCTGAACGTGATGCACATGGTCATATCACATATTTTAATGGCAACCAAATTGGTGCGTTGTTACTTAATTATCGTATTCAACAAACGTCTCAATTACGTCATCGCTTAATGATTCAATCTATTGTAAGTAGTGAGTTAACAAAGTCATTAGCACGCTATAATAATGTTGAATACAAAGAGGTGCTTACGGGCTTTAAATTTATTGCTCAGGAAATAAGACAACTGGACGATCATCAAAATATGATTTTCGCCTTTGAAGAGAGTTACGGTTTTCTATCAGAGCCTTTTGTACGTGATAAAGATGCCGTACAAATTGTGCCACTCATTATAAAATACGCTTCTGAGTTAAAATTATATGGCAAAACATTGAAAGATGAATTAGAACAGATTTATCAAACTGTTGGTAGACATGAGGATACATTATTCTCGCATACGCTAGATGGATTAGAAGGTAAGAAAAAAATTGAATCAATTATGACACATTTCCGTTCAAATCCACCGCAAGAGATTCAAGGACTGAAAGTGAAAGCAATTGAAGATTATTTAACTAGCGAGGTTTATCATTTGGATAAAGATACAACGTCACAGATTAATTCTCCTAAATCAAATGTTATTCGTGTCTTATTTGACGAAGGATTTATCGCTTTACGTCCTTCTGGTACTGAACCTAAAATTAAATTATATGTGTCGTTAAAATGTCGGAATTTTGATGATGTAGCTCAAAAAATTAATGCGATGATTTTTAGCTAATTAAAAATTTTATACATCGAAATATTACATTTCATTTTATACTTATCAGCCCTTTTGAAACTAGAATCCTTATGTTTTCGCGTTTTGAAGGGGCTAATTTGTAATAATTTTTCAAAAGTATATTAGAAAATTAATTTTCATGTATTTTTCATATTAAGCGGTAATAATATAATAATTAATACCGCGACCTATTTAATTGTTTTCGCGATGAAAAAGGTTTAGAATTACAAAAATAACTATTTTAAATTTAGTTACAAATATATTTTAGAAAGGATGTGAAATAATGAAAGGCTCTAAACAAATACTTTTGATTATGGGCATTATATCTCTTATTGTTTTATTTATTTTTACACTATTCATCATGGCGCAATATGCAAAACATTATGAACAAAAATCCGACAGTTCCAACGCACATACTTTAAATTCATCATCAGCCATAATTGAGCAACATACTATGTCGAATTTAGCGTCTCTAGATTTATACGCTCCTGTTCGTAACATTACTTCTAGTCGTGATATTCATCCCATTTATTTCATGACAAAAGATTAAAACTTCCTTTTTCATAACCCCATTCAACTAATAAATTAAAAATTGATAAAAACGTACTGTTTTTTAGAAACATACATATATAAGAAACGCATCCATTACTAAAAGACAGTACATTATATTCTATCAGGAAGGTGCAACAATGACCGTCAACATCGTAGTTTCTATCGTATTCTGCATAAGTATGGTTATATTAGGCATTTATGTCGCAATAACTAAAGATTTCACACTAATTTCTTATATAAATCAAACGACCATTGCAGATAAACGCAAGAACCAAATTGCATATATATTTGCGTTATGTATCAGTTTGAGTGCAGTATTTTTAATGTCTTCAATTCTATGCTTTGAATATGATTTTATTGTATTGGCATTCTTATTTTTAACTATAGCATTATTACTTATCGCATTATTCTATGTGTGCTTTTATAAAATTACAAAATATCCATAAATGTTTGTGATAGTGTGTTGGTTAGATTTAATGGTGCGCTTTCAGCAAGCAATTGTTTGCGAAAAAAATACAACCTTGTACGAATACAAAGTTGCATTAATATAGAATCATTTATGCTTTTTAATATCACAAAATAAATTGATTAAACTAGCTAAAACAGTCAAAATTGGAATCAAGATTACATAAATATCATGACCTCTAGATATTAGTATACATAATATAATTAGCGACCCTATTATAATTGCTAAATTATAAGCCAAACTAATTTTATATTTCATTTCAATTCCCACCTTAATAGCATTGATTAAAATTCTATTATGTTTACATAGACTTCTTAAAAAACTTTAACCCCGATAAGCTAAGCATTGAAATAATTGCACCTCCTGATATAAATATATTACTTAAGCTTAGTAAAGGTATAATTAAACTTATCAGTCCTAAAGATAATGTATCCGCTGCGTAATTCGATGTAGATGAGATACTAAATACTTTCCCCATCAAATGATTTGGCGTTTTTATTTGAATGGCAACTGATCTTGTTAGTCCCTCTATAGATTGTCCAAGTCCCACTAAAGTTGCACCTATATATAGTATCTCCAAACTTGGAAACACATTAATTATCGATAAGCCAATCCCCCAAACTAAAACACCAATACTAAATTTAAAGATTAATCGTTTTTCTGACAGTAAACCCATAATCAATGACATTAATAAAGACGCTATACCTAAACATGATGTAGCTAGTCCATATACACCAACGCCCTCTTTTAATATATTGGAAATAAACAATGGTAATGCAACACGCCAAAGGCCAGTATTAATCAATATGCAGGCAAATTGAATGATTATAATAAATGGAATTTCTTTAGATTTTTTCAAGAATTCCCAAGTTTCAGAAAAATCTTCTTTTGAGTGTCTATCAATCATGTTGTTATTTGTATATTTTAAAAGTGCATTAAAAATAAATCCTAAAAATAGCAATATACTGCAAATAAAAAAGACGCCAACATTACCAACTAGTATTACAATGACACCAATTAAAGCAGGTAAAATAATATTTGAGCCTCTTTGCAAACTATCGATTAACGCATTACTTGTTGCTAAATGCTCCTCATCAATAATTTCAGGAAGAATTGCCCTAAACGCAGGATCCGTATAGCAGTTAATAATGGTGATAGCTGTAGATATGGTTAGAAGCGTCAGATAATTTAAATTTGATGTTATTGCAAGTAAAGGAATAATTATTATAATCAAACTTAGTATAAGATCAGATAGATAAAGTATTTTCTTTTTATTATGTTTATCAGAATATGCGCCACCGAAAATACCAAATATAATAAATGGTAGTGTTTGACTCATAACCATCATTGATAATTTTAAAGATGATTGGTTTGTCAATTCAACTGTAAACCAAATTATTTGTAACGAAAACAGCACAAAGCAACTCCGACGTAAGAAATTACCAATCAATAAATATGTAAAGTTTCTATTTTTCAAAACTTCTAAGTACAACATATTTATCACCTCTCATAAAAATAATTGAATGCATCCACCAGCTTTTTTAGACCTTCTTCTAAACTCTCTTTATCCAAAGCGCAATTAATTCTAATATAATTTAGTCAGTTAAATATCAATTATTTCGAAATTTACATACTACTTGAAACACCATACATAACCCCCAAAATGACTACTCAGAGGTTATATTCTACTAATTATGATTATATTAAATATGAAAATATTATCAAAAAATCAAATTTATAACAAAAATACACCCCTTAAAGTTAGGTCTTTCAATCCAACTTTTGGGGTGTATATCATTTTCATCATATTCTAGGTTGTTTTTAACAAACTAAATATAGTGAATGCAAATCAAGTATTATTTAAATAATGAATTATTTTAATTTTTTCTTCTACGTGCCAATAACATTAATCCAGCAATTCCAATTATACTACTAAAGATCAATCCTTTTTGTGTGCTTTCTGCACCTGTTTTTGGTAATTCTGCTCGTTTTTTCTCTTGATTAGCTACTGATTTTTTAGCAATTTTAGATTTTTTAACTTTATCATTTTTATCCATTGAATGAACTGGTTCATTTGGTTTTGCTCTGTCTTTCGATAATCCTGGATTGTCAGGATTTACTGGGCCACTTGGATGAGTTGGTCTGCTCGGCTTCTCTGGGTTTTCAGGTCCTTTTGGATCTTTTGGTTTCTCGCCACCAAACTCTACAATCTTATCTACTGGTTGTTTTGTAATCTCTTCTGTTGGTTGACCCTCGCCAACTTTTTCACCTGTTAATGGGTTCACTGTGATTGGTGTTGTGATTGTCTTACTTCCCGGTTGTCCTTCTTGTTTCACTCGCTCTTCACCAGGTTGTAACTTCGGATTAAATTCACGTTTTGTTTCAAACGGTATCTC